>VFKI01000022.1 GCA_009885665.1 Gammaproteobacteria bacterium | reverse complement strand
TTAAAAATGCGTTTTAAATGCTCATTTACTTGCGTGTAAACTGCGCTTTAAAACGCATTTTTGCCTCGATTTATACAAAAAATACAGATCCTTGGAATGCCGGTTATTAAGCAGATTGCTAACTGTTCAAATGCTCCATAAAATTAGGGTAGGCTTTTATAGGTGTCGGCAACAGGTGATATGCTCGATTCATATCAAGGAAAATAATGAGCAAAGGTTTGCTATCTATCATTTTCCTGCCGATACTGCGCTAACTCAAACCACAGCGCGCACAGTATCGCTAACGTACCGGCAAACGCGGTGCCTAAAATCCAAGCAAAATACCACATGATTTACCTCATGAAATTAATACGCATTGCCATCAATATCTTTAGCCGTCACCGTGCCGCGCATGACGCGATAGACCCAAGCCGTATAGGTTAGCACGATGGGGACAAAAATAATGGCGGCAATTAACATAATAAATAAAGTTAACTGACTGGATGACGCATCCCATACGGTTAAACTCATGCTGGGATTGGTGGATGACGGTAAAATAAAGGGAAATAAACTGACGCCGACCGTCGCAATTATGCCCGCAATACTGGTAGCACTTGCTAACCAAGCCAATCGCATGGCGTTCATACGTGTAAAAATAAAGGCGAGTAGCGCGCCGGCCAAGCCGGCAATGGGTGCAGCTAAGGTGAGTGGATAGTGGCGATAGTTGGCAAGCCATGCACCCGTTTGCAAAATGACTTGTTTATGAAAAGGATTCGAAACGCCATAGGGACTGTCGCCGTTGACAATCGCATAGCCGCGCAAGAAATTGGCTAGCCAAATTCCGCCGATGGCAAATAATAATATTGTAAAAAGGGCAGCGACTTGTGCGGCGCGGCGTGAACGTGCGCGTACTTCGCCTTCTGTTTTACCCGCCTGATAAATTGCACCATGCATGGCGAGCATGGCCACACTGGTTAAACCGCACAGTAAAGCAAAAGGATTTAATAAGCCCCACAAATTACCGGTATAAAAAGATAATAAATCACTATCAAAATAGAAGGGTACGCCTTGTAACGCGTTACCAATGGCAACACCAAAAATTAATGCTGGCACGACGCCATTGATAAAAAGGCAGGTGTCCCATAACGCGCGCCAGCCGGTGTTGTCAATTTTACTGCGATATTTAAATCCGACTGGGCGTATGATTAAGGCAAACAAAACCATTAACATCGCAAAATAAAAGCCGGAAAATGTTACGGCATAAACGTCTGGCCACGCCGCAAAAATTGCGCCGGCGCCCAGTATCAACCAAACTTGATTGCCTTCCCATACTGGGCCCACGGTATTGATGGCAATACGGCGTTCGATATTATTACGTGTGGTATAAGGTAATAACATCGCGACGCCCAAATCAAAACCATCCATGATGGCAAATCCGGCGAGTAAGACGCCGAGTAATAGCCACCAAATGACACGTAAGCTTGGATAATCTAGTGGTAAATGCATGGTTAATGCGCTCCTTCCGGGCCAATTCGCACATATTTCACCATCAAATAAATTTCAACGGCGGCGAGTAAGCTGTACAAAATAATGAAACCAGCCACACTGGTATACAATGCAGCCGTGGTATTGCTTGATGTACCCAGGAAAGTGGGCAGTACACCTTCAATGACCCAGGGTTGACGACCCATTTCCGCAACGACCCAACCCGCTTCAGCCGCAATCCAGGGTAAAGGAAAACTTAAAAATGCTAACCATAAAAACCAACGTCGATCAAAGCGCTGTTTAAACGTAAAGACTAACGCGGTAATGAATAAGGCAATAAAGAAAAAGCCGCAGGCAACCATGACACGGAAACTCCAGAATAAGATCGGCACATTTGGCACGGTATCCCACGCCGCTTGTTGAATTTGCGCGTTGGTCGCATCGGTAACATTCTCGGTGTAGCGTTTGAGTAATAAGCCATAACCGAGATCATCGCCATAGGTTTTCAAGGTATTGCGCGCATCGGTATCGCCAGGACTTTGCTTGATTTGCTGCAACGCGGCATAAGCGAGCATGCCATGGTGTATGCGTGCATAAGCGTCATTGACTAACTCATTAATGCCAAGCACGGGTTGCGTGATGGAACGCGTCGCAATTAAACCCAATAACCATGGAATGCGTATGGTGTCGCGCGTCGTATGCGTTTTCATATCGGGGAAACCAATCAGATTTAAGCTGGCGGGCGCAGCTTCGGTTTCCCACATGCCTTCGATGGCGGCGATTTTCATGCGTTGATTCATATCAGCGAGATAGCCACTTTCATCGCCTAATACCACAACGGATAGTGCAGATGCCAAGCCAAATGCGGCGGCGACGGTAAACGAACGGCGCGCCAATGCATGGCTGCGATTGCGTAATAAATAAAAAGCGCTGATGGCAAGAACAAATAGTGAGCCGGTGACATAGCCGGCGCTGACGGTATGTACGAATTTTGCTTGTGCGACGGGGTTGAATAACACTTGGCCGAAATCGGTGACTTCCATGCGTAACGTATCAGGATTAAAGGCGGCGCCAACCGGATGTTGCATCCAGCCATTGGCAATTAGAATCCATAAAGCGGAGAGGTTGGAACCCAGCGCGACCAGCCACGTGACGGTGAGGTGGGCGCCTTTGGAGAGGCGCTTCCAGCCAAAGAAAAATAAGCCGATAAAGGTTGCTTCCAAGAAGAAGGCCATCATGCCTTCAATTGCGAGCGGTACGCCAAAAATGTCGCCGACATAATGGGCGTAATACGCCCAGTTTGTGCCGAATTGGAATTCCATGGTGATGCCAGTCGCCACGCCCATGGCAAAATTAATGCCAAATAAAATCCCCCAAAACTTTGTCATTTGCCGCCAAATTTCTTTGCCGGTGATGACATAAACGGTTTCCATAATGCCGAGCAAGACAGACAAACCTAAGGTGAGCGGTACGAATAGAAAATGATACAGTGCAGTCATACCGAACTGAATGCGTGAGAGTAAGACGACATCAGGATTGATCATGGGCAGCATCCGTAGAAGATAAGTTAAAAATATGACTAGCGAATTGATTGGGGTTCACCGGATGAGAAAAACAAATATACCATAGCAAACCGAGCAAAATCAGTTTGATGCAAAGAATGGCCGTGATTTCCCAGCGAAGTGTCATAGTGTGACTCAAAAAATGTGTGGGCATATACTAACAAAATAGAATGACTTTGTCATTTGTCAAAATGCCGTAAAAAATGCTATTTATTTTAATATGCTATTGCCAAGCGCCGTATAATTCTGCACAATCTCTTTCTTCGGGGCGTGGCGCAGCCTGGTAGCGCACTTGCATGGGGCGCAAGGGGTCGCCGGTTCAAATCCGGCCGTCCCGATATTGATTAGGACGTAATGGCAAGAAAATTGCATGGAAGAAGTTGAATGGAAAAAATCTGGCTTAAAAATTATCCTGCTGGCATTGCGGCCGAAATTAACCCTGATCCTTATCCCTCTATCCCTGATTTATTAGCCGAGCGCTGGTCGAATTATGCCGGTCGGCCGGCTTTTGCCAGCTTTGGCACTGAGTTAACATTTGCCGAATTAAATACTCAAGCCATCGCGCTAGCCGCGGTGTTCCAACAAATCCTCAATATGCAAAAAGGGGATCGCATTGCCTTGATGCTGCCAAATGTTTTGCAATATCCCATTGCGATGTTGGCGGCGTTACGGGCGGGGTTGATTGTCGTCAATGTCAATCCACTGTATACCGTGCCGGAATTAGTGCATCAATTACAAGACTCGGGGGCGACCGCGATTATTGTGCTGGCCAATTTTGCCCAGACGGTGCAGCAAGCCTTATTACAAGTGAATGTGCCGCATGTGATGGTGACTTATTTAGGTGATGTGTTTCCGCGGCCTAAGGCGTGGGTGTTAGATGGATATTTGCGCCATATCAAACATGTGATTCCGGATTTTCATTTGAGTCATGTGTTACGCTGGCGGGAGCTCATGGCGCAGGCTAAGTCTTTGCATCTGACGCCCGTGACCCTAGCGCCGGATGATATTGCTTTCTTGCAATATACCGGTGGCACGACGGGCGTGGCGAAAGGCGCTATGCTGACGCACGGGAATATCGTAGCAAATATACTCCAGGCGGAAGCGTGGTTTTTACCCTTAATGACGGGTGAAGCGGAAATTATGATTACCGCTTTGCCGCTTTATCACATATTTTCCTTACTAGCGAATTGTTTATTGATGATGCGTATCGGTGCGCTGAGCGTCTTGATTATCAATCCGCGCGATCTTGCCGGTATGATAAAGGATTTTAAGCGTTATCGTTTTAGTATGATTACCGGCGTCAATACGCTATTTAACGCTTTATTAAAAGCGCCTGGTTTTAATCAGCTGGATTTTAGTCGGCTTAAATTTTGTTTGGGCGGCGGTATGGCGGTGCAGCGTGCTGTGGCAGAAAAATGGCAAACCGTGACAGGGCGGCCTTTATTAGAAGCGTATGGTTTGACGGAAACATCGCCATGTGTGGCGAGTGATCCGGTCACGCAAACCGAGTATAACGGCAGTATTGGTGTCCCTATGCCGTCTACGGATGTGTGCGTATTAGATGATAACCATCAAGAAGTGGCTTTGGGTGAAGTGGGTGAGTTGGCGGTTAAGGGGCCGCAAGTGATGGCGGGGTATTGGCATAATCCGGCAGAAACCGCCAAAGTGTTTACTAAAGAAGGCTGGTTGCTGACGGGTGATATTGTCTCTATCGATGCGCACGGCGATATTTTTATTCGCGAGCGTAAGAAAGATATGATTTTAGTCTCGGGTTTTAACGTCTATCCCAATGAAATCGAAAATGTCATTGCCGCGATGCCGGGCGTGCGGGAAGTGGCGGTGGTCGGGGTAGCCGATGAAAATTCTGGTGAGGCGGTTAAAGCCTTCGTTGTATGCGATCCGGGGGTTACCCTCGACGCGGCCGCCGTCATCGCTTGGTGCCGGACACAATTGACGGGCTATAAACTACCGCGCAGCGTGGCGTTTTGTGATGAATTACCGAAATCGAATGTCGGTAAAGTGTTGCGGCGGTTGTTGCGTGAGCAGGGAAGGCAGCAGGATGTGTCTTGTGTGAAGCCGGGGGCTCAACCCGTCAAGCCACTCAAAGCGTAAGTGTAATGGGTATAACACGGAGTCTGGCCATGGCAAAACTTGTTAACGTGCTAAGCATATTCACGATAATTTCATTATCACTGTTGCTTACAGGATGTCCGCTGCCTGTTTCTTCTTCGCGTAGTTCAGAAAATGTCGCTCAATTAACAAATCGATTTAATCAGGATTATCCTGCGATTAACGGTTATAAGATTTTATTATTTGTTCCTTCTTATTCGTACATAGACATCTATATGGTAGCCGGTAGCTTGCAGGATGGGTCATCGCCGCTCATTAAGCTGAGCATGTGGGATAATCAATTTCATCAAGTTCAGCATAAAAGGATAACTGACTATGCGGTAGAATGTTTTTATGTAAAATCGGGTAGTTATCACCTATTATTTGACAATAAATACATATCGCCAAAGACAATTGAAAAAGATACATATGTCAATCAGCCGGTCAATATAATTAATTTTGCTGCGCATGGTTTGTTTGGATCTGCAACGCTTTCTGTTAAGCAGCTCGGATTAATTGAAGCCTTGCCATTTATTTATGGTCGTTTCGTAGAGCGTAATAAGTGTTCAATTTTATAACTTGCGTCAAAGCCTTTGTGGTGCGTGATCCGGGTGTGCAACTTGAGGCCACCGCAGTCATGGCTTGGTGTCGCGAGCGTTTAATCGACGTGTGGCGGCCCGGGAGAACTTTTAGAGGAAATGCGCACATGAACCCAAACAAAGCTTCTTATCCGCTTAAATTACCCATGTCTATCAAAATTGCGGCGCAACATCTTGCTCACGAAGATGGTGTATCCCTTAATCAGTGGATAGCAGTCGCTGTTGCGGAAAAAATTGGCGCTGTTGAAACCGCTGCTATCTTTCTGCGCAAAAAAGCAGGTGACGCGAAGCCGGCTGATATGTTGCATCTCTTAGACAATGCTGGGAATGAACCTCCACCTAAAGGTGATGAGTTACCACCTGTTACTGGAAAAAAATAACGTCTATCCCAATGAAATCGAAAATGTGATTGCCGCGATGCCAGGCGTGCGTGAAGTGGCGGTGGTCGGGGTAGCCGATGAAAATTCTGGTGAAGCGGCCAAAGCCTTTATGGTCTGCGATTCAGGGAGTGTTCTTTCGATGCTGCTGCTGATTATTTTTATTATCGGATGGAGCTGCGTTATTGTCGCCTGATCTGAAATTTGTTATTTTTTTAGCAAAAAGTGAAAAAGAGTTAGATAAGCGCTGTTTGATGGTTTTAGGTTTTGAATCGTTTTTGGCTGTTGCTACCGCTGTGGGCGAAGCGCCATTGTTTCCCGTGTTCTTTTTTATTTCCTTAGTCGGGTTGTTTTCTGTCCCGATCTTTTCTTCCATTTTTATTGCTTTGCTATCGTCGTGGGCTATTGCTACCGCTGTCGGCGGGGCGCCATTGTTTTCCGCGGCCTCTTTTGCTATCTCAGCCGGTTTGTTTTCTGTATCGCTCTTTCCTATTGTTTTTTTTGCTTCTACTTTTTTTATTGCTGCATTTGGTTGCGGGTTTAGTGCGACTTTGTTTAGTCTGTTTTGCTCCTTGATGACCTCAGAAGCATTTGCAAATGTTATTGGATCGGAGAGTTTTATGGTTTTATCTTCTAACTGACAGTATCTTCCTATAAACGGCTGATTGGAATCTGGATTTGCTGTTACTATGAGCTCATACAGAGAAGGATTTTTTGGATCTATTGCAGCCTTGATAAAATTATCATAACTTCCCTTATCGTCGGAATACGTTATAGTTTCGTGTTCCCTTAACTGTTTCTTTTCCTCTTCTAATGATCGATTTACGTTTGGGATCGGGTTTTGAATAGCTGGTTTTTTTATGTCATTAGTGCCTTTGCTTGTATTACTTTCTCCCTTTTTGGGGCCTTGTATGCTCTTTATTTTATTTTCCACATCTAGCTTCTGCCCACTAAATAAATTTCTATCATTTTCAATGTGGATTTTTTTATTGTTCGCATCTGTGACATCGAACCCCTCTTTTCTTTGCTCTAAAGCAAAGAGTAAATTTTTTTGATCAATTTGATATTCAACGATTCTATAAGGTTTTGTGGGGTTTGTGCTATCAGCTACTTTGCAAAAATAAACATAACTATCGCTTGACTGATTGGGTTTTTTGACAATGAACCACGTGCCGGAATCTGCATTTTTCAATAATGCGTCAGCACCGCCAGCAACAGTAATATCGCTAAGTGTCTTAGAAGAAATAGTATTTTTTATTAACTCAGGTGTTGTCGGTGTTGTTGCCGGTGTTAGGCGGAGATTCGTGAGCTTGGTTGTAGTGGTTACTGTTGCTGTCGCTGCTGCTATTGCAGATGCTCCTACATTTCCCCCTGCCTTTGCCTCTCTCTCCGGAATGGTGGTTTTTTCTGTGTTCGTTACCGCTGTTGTTTTTGCTTCTTCTTTTGGTATGTTTAGTGTTAGCGCCTCCTGCGTCTCGATGACCCTATCAGCATTTTCAAATTCTATTGACGCAGAGGGTTTGATAGCGCCATTTTTTTCTGAGTAAAAATATGTTCCTATAAACAGTTTGCCGTTGAGATTAGCGCCTGGATTTTTTGTTATTATGAGCTGATACTTTAACGATTCCGTTGGCGTTGATTTTGTTGCATCAAGATAGCCGGCCATATTGTCACAATATCGTATGTCTTTGCACGCCGTTAAGATCTCCACCTGCTGCTCTAATGGAACGGCTAATTGCGCTGCGATTTTTTGTTCTGCAACTTGTTGCCCTGCGTCTTTGTTCGGCGCTTTCCGCAAGAGATTATATATGGTGGCACTGCTGCCTGCTGTGCCGTTGTCATTTTTGGATGCTTGTCCAATTTTAATCTCTGCGTTATTTTCTACCTTTAAACGACGCGATTCACTAAACAAAATTTCACTTCTCTTAGAGTCAATGGGGGTCTCTTTATTGTCCTCGTTGTTGGCAACGGATGCTTTTTTATTTAAAGCATCGGATAAATTTTTTCTATTAAACGTATAGGGGCCTGTGCTATTGGATAGATAAATATACTTATCACCTTCCTTTTGATTAGGTATTTTGATAATGCACCACGTGCCAGACAGTGGTGCATTATTCACTAAATTTCCAGCATCAGCTAGGGCTTTCCCTGTAGTATCATCGGTGGCATGGACATACGTGTCTATGTCTATTAACGTCTGTGGGCTCTGATTTTCTTGGCTTCGGGTAGTAGACATGACTAGCGTTCCATTGAGTAGCGTTCATAAGTGGCGCTTTCTAGGTAACTATTTCGATAGCTACTTGGGCGAAGCTCTCGTTTAATTTATGAAGCGCCCATAAAGCGCCTCGTCTATTTCGCCCATAAAGCGAAAGCGCCTATAAGGCGTCTGTCTTAATTATAGGTTAGATTTTCGAGTTGTTAGGGATCGTTCGCGCTCTTTTGGGGCTCACTATGCCCCTGCGTTGCCGTAGTATTTATTGCCCCAGGGCTCACGCATTAAAAGATAGACATTGATCAAGGCAACGCTCAAATAATGCCGGAGTTGATGTTGTCCTGCCCTTGGGAAAGAAGAAAGCGCGGCGCCTGTTTCCTCCCCTGACACGCGAAGCGTGTGCGGGG
>VFKI01000001.1 GCA_009885665.1 Gammaproteobacteria bacterium | reverse complement strand
TTAAAAATGCGTTTTAAATGCTCATTTACTTGCGTGTAAACTGCGCTTTAAAACGCATTTTTGCCTCGATTTATACAAAAAATACAGATCCTTGGAATGCCGGTTATTAGAGGCAACTGCTCGCACACCAAGCACATTTTGTGCGAGCAGTGCCTTTTTTATGACATAGGCACAAACGCAACGGGTTGATCGGATTGTTTGCTATGACCCAACAAGCCCTTATGCGCGGTGACTTGGTGATAATGTGGCAAAATACCTTGCAACATGCCGGCATAGCGCTGGCGCGTGATGTAAATTGTATCCGTTTGCTTATCCGCATCCGCTAAAAATGGCCATGCTTTTAGCAGGCTTTGCTGCGTTTGTGTGCTGCGGGTGGTGCCGGTTAAGTTATGCATCGCAATATCCGGCGACAAATCAAGGTAAAAACGTAATTTACTTTCTGGATCCAGCAGCACAATATGCCACTGCGCCCACGGTTTAATCGGCGCGACGTGCGCTTGTAAGGTCGCGGCAAAATCCGCTGCGCCACCGCGCGCATAATACAGCGGTTGCAGTATGACGAAATTAGCAATAAACACGACCAACGTCACGATGGCCAATTGCGCCGCACGTTTGGTGCGCGCTAAATTCTCACCTTGCAAAATCCAATGGGCAGTCATTAATAATGCAAATGGCACAACAGGTAAAATATAATAATTACGCCGTGAACCACTCGCTGTGAAGAAAATAAATAAAATCAGCGTGGTGAGCGTCGCCCATTTTGCACTGACCGGCAGCGCTTGCCAATTGCGTATGGCGCTGACCAAGGCCGGTATAAAAAATAACGTCCATGGCAATAAATAAATAGGTAAATAAAGAAAATAGGTGTATAGCGGACCTTTGTGATCAAACGGCTGGAAATAACGTAATACATTTTCGCGCCAAACCAACATTAAACCATTTTCACGATATTGCGCATCGCCAAAATGCGACGATGCCCAAAAGGGTAAAAGATAAATCACTATTGCGGGAATGGCGGCGAGTAATACATTTAAACGTAAATGACGGCGCCAATCATGATGCAATGCGACATCCGTGAGTATGGCCAATACGGCAACGACCGGACCCACCAGACCTTTGCATAATGCGGTTACCGCTAAAATAATAAAGAAAATAACATAACGCAAAAAACTCGGCGTAGTTTTACTTTGAAAATACCAAGCAACCGCAAACAAGGTGCCGGCAAGGTTTAACATGTCGGCACTGCTGGTGCGCGCCCAAAATACAAAATAAAATGTGGTTAATAACATCCAACCAGCCAGTAAACCCAGTTTGCGATCTTTTAACTGACAGCCAATCACATAAATCGAATAAATGGCCAGTAAACCGGATAAAGCACACGGCAAGCGTAAAATAGTCGTGCTTAATTTTCCGGCCAGCGTCGCAAGTCCAGCAATGAGCCAATAAGATAATAAAGGCTTGTCATAATAATCTTGCGTGCCCAAATAAGGATGCAAAAAATCATGATGCATAAACATGATGCGCACCGTGTCGGCCCAACGATGTTCTTGCGTCCAGATTTCGCGCGCGCCGAGCCCAAATAATAATAAAACAATGGCGGCAATGATGAGATACATGACGCGGGCGTTATCACCCCATAAACGTGATTTCATTTTATTGATTCCGGTAAAGCGGTTAGCTTTTTGACAACAGAAATATTCTTCAAACGAACATAATCCGGTAAACCATTGCGGTAGGGTGGATAATCTTCACCTTGAATGAGGGGTGAGATTTGCGTGCGGCATTTTTCAGTAATCCCAAAACCATCATCCGTAATAAAATCACGCGGTAAACCGATCTCAACATTCGCGACATCACTTAAGGACGCTTCGCCGATGTGCCAGCGATAGGGTGCACTGGCATCGCGCACAATGATGGGCATGATGGCCGTTTTGCCGGCAAGTGCTAGCTTAACGGCATGTTCGCCTAAAGCGTACGCTTGCAGTACATCGTTGTGTGATGCGAGGTGGCGCGCCGAGCGCTGTAAATAATCAGATAACGCCCAGTGATATTTATAGCCGAGCGCATCTTTAATGAGTTGTGCGATGATGGGGGCGACGCCGCCCAGCTGGTGATGGCCAAAGGCATCCAGTAAGCCCGTTTCACTGATAAATTGACCGTCTGAATTACGCAAGCCTTCTGAAACAACAATGGCGCAATGACCATGTTTTTTGACGCAGTCATCAACGCGCTGCAAAAATGCATTGCGATCAAATGGGACTTCAGGAAATAAAATTAAATGCGGCGCGTCGCCTTCATGCTCGGCAGCCAGCCCGCTGGCGGCAGCTAACCAGCCACTGTGGCGCCCCATGACTTCAAGGATGAAAATTTTCGTAGAAGTTCGGCACATTGAAGCGACATCGAGGCCTGCTTCACGGATGGATGTCGCAACATATTTTGCTGCCGAACCAAAACCAGGCGAGCAATCGGTGAGGGGTAAATCATTGTCTATGGTCTTAGGAATGCCAATACAGGTGATTTCATAGCCGAGTGATCGGCTGAATTGCGCAATTTTATGCGTAGTATCTTGTGAGTCGCCGCCACCATTATAGAAAAAATAGCGGATATTATGGGCGGAAAATACTTCGACGAGGCGTTCATAACGGGCACGATCTTTTTCCAGCGTGCCGAGTTTATGGCGGCAAGAGCCAAATGCGCCACCCGGTGTATGGCGCAATGCGGCAATATCTGCATCCGATTCATGGCGGGTATCGATCAAGTCTTCATTCAAAACGCCAATGATGCCATTACGCGCCGCGAACAGGGTATCGATGCGATCAGCGTGCGCGCGGGCAGTTTGGATGACGCCACAAGCAGTGGCATTGATAACGGCAGTGACGCCGCCGGACTGGGCGTAAAGGGCGTTGCTGTGGGACATGGAGGGGGGTGCTCCTCAAAAACGAGCAAACATCATACCGCCAGTGTTATGCGTGACGCAAATGCATTTTCAACGCGGAGTTATCAAAAAAGACGAAGGTGCGGAATGTCGGGTAGAGGATACTATAAAAAACCCACTCTATCGCTATTGCAAAAGAGTGGGAGGCCGGGTCAAACGTTGTTTTTTTATTAAGTATTAAGCATTAAGCATTAAGCATTAAGCATTAAGCATTAAGGCTATGTTTAAAGCCGCGCATCTTGAGTAAATGATTGGCGCCGCCAATAGCGGTGGGACTTGCCTGCTTACGCAGCATCGGTAAAAACGGTTGTTGTTGTAATGTGCTAATACATTCTTTGCCGGCAAGAATAAATTGAGTATGCAATTGACCGGCAAGACGCAGCACTTCGTTGCGCAGTTTGCCTGTTACCAACCATTGGTCACGTTTGGCCACATGTAACCGCTGGCCCGCCTCGCCTAAGATGTCGGTGGCTTCTTGATAATAACGTTCGGCCAACTGTGTCATGGAGGGAATACTGAAATAGCATGCAGGTAAGCTGGGGATAACGTGTACTAAGTTAATTTTGAGTGAAGTGTTTTCTTGCTGTGCTACTGAAACTGATTCACATATATGGTCAATTTCTTTACCACAAATTGAATTTGTTACAATAAGTACATTTTTGACTTCTGACATGATGGGCTCTCCCTTGCGAGTCTTGGGTATTGCGTCATTTCGTTCCGTTTTGACACTTAGCGGTCATCGGGGGGATGCTCATCATCTCACTATCTATCGCTGACTGAAATTGGCAATAACCAAGAGGGGAGCCCTGAGTGACCCGTGCGGTACCCAGGGTTTTTACTAAGTGCAGAGGGTGCTAATTTAGACATCAGTAGGGTAAATTTGGACGTTAATTATGCAAAAATGATTATTCGTCAGGCAGTTACCTCTGTATTACTCTTCAGTAACGGGCGCTTGCACACCATTTGTCAAAACAAGTCTGACAAGATCAGGAACTGACCGGACACTCATTTTTTTCATTACACTGGCGCGGTGCGCTTCTACCGTCTTTAATGAAATTTCTAACTCGGCCGAAATGACCTTGTTTTGCTTGCCCGCGACGATACCTTGCAAAACTTGCACTTCGCGCGGTGACAGTAATGCAAACTTAGCTTCTGCGCGCGCATTTTCCTGTTGCCTCTCGCGTTGCGTTAAATCATGGCGCAATGCTTTGTTAATACTTTCCAGTAACACTTGGTCATTAAAAGGCTTGGTAAGAAAATCGACGGCGCCGACTTTCATAACGCGTACGGCGAGAGGGACATCGCCATGGCCGCTGATAAAAATAATCGGCAGGGTGGCTGCTTGGCTTTGTAAACGTAACTGTAACTCAGGCCCGCTCATGCCCGGCATACGGACATCGAGTAACAAGCAGCCATGTTGTGTTGGATTGTATTCATCCAAAAATTCTTGTGCGCGCGTATACGTCTTCACTTTCATACCAACAGATTCAATAATCCAGGTGAGAGATTCCACCATGGCCTGATCATCATCCACAACATAGATTACGGGTTCCATGTAGTCTCCTCGGTCGTTTGAATGGGTAAAGTAAAGCGTATCCAACTTTTTTGATGGGTATTGGGGTGAATAATGAATTCACCGCCATGCGCCTCAATAATTGAGCGACAAATAGCGAGCCCCATGCCGCGGCCATGTGCTTTGGTGGTAAAAAAGGGTTGAAAGACTTTGTGTATCATATCCTTTGAAAAACCGGGGCCTGAATCAGTGACGGTGACTTCAATGGTATTTTGATTGGCAGCACGCGTCTGGATATTAATGCGGCGTTGACGCGGATCGTTTTCTTGCATGGCATCCATACCATTTTGGATTAAATTTAAAATCACTTGCTGTACTTGGATACGGTCAGCTGAAAGCGGGATGAGTCCACGGTCGAGATCAAACTCAACGCGTGTACGTGAAATCGTTAGATCGCTGCGAATCAGGCTGACGGCTTCACGTATCAAACTATTAATTTTGCAGGGTGTACGTAGCAATTGTCCTTTGCAAAAGAAATTTTTCAAGCGATGAATGACTTCGCCGGCACGTTCTGCTTGCGTGACGGCTTTATTCATGATTTCTGCTAATTGCGCTGGATCGTGGTTTTCTTTTTGTAAATAACGTACGCAACCTTGCGTATAATTGACAATAGCGGCGAGCGGTTGACTGATTTCATGCGCCATGCCTGATGCCATTTCTTCCATGGTGCTCAAACGAAAAACATGCGCCAATTGCTGGCCGCGCAAGCGTGCTTTTTTATCGAGTATGCGATCTGTCACATCGCGTGAAGCTGTTTGGATTTCGCGAATAATATGGCAGGAAGCATCGCGAATCAGGCGGATATTGCTTTCTATCCAGCGATACTCCCCTTCCTTGCGACGTATGCGATAAGTCAGCATATGATGACCATTGTTGTCACGGCGCCGATTAAAGGCTTTCTTGAGTTTGGCGACATCGTCATGATGGACGAGCCGCCAGCAATTGGTGCCCGTTAATTCGTCAGGGGTATAGTCTAGTAACACTTTGCATGAAGGGGAGACATATAAATATGTGCCGTCAGGTGACAAACGTGCGATCAAGTCAGTGGCATTTTCCGCCAGCAAGTGAAAGCGTAATTCATTTTCGGCTAATTGTTTTTCCATTTCGGTGATGGCGGTAATGTTGCGTGTGAGTAATGAGCTGTTCAAGCGCAGTAATTGCAAACATTCATCACGCTCTGTTTCAGCGTGGTTGATTTTTTTTTGTAACGTTTCCAGTTGCTGGCGTTCAGCGCTTAAATCATTGTGTAATACGAGCGCAACAGGTTTACTGGTGTCGTTCGGTAAGTCGAGTAAAGTCAGTGTGGTGCGGCAAAAGCCGCGGCTGCCATTTTTACAGACGGTTTCACCTTCTGTTTGCCAGCGGCCGTGCGTTGCGAGATCTTGGATAATTTTAGGAAAAGGGTGATTTTGCGAATAAAGGAGATTGAGAGAGCGTCCCAGCATATCTTTGCGGGCATAACCAAACAGTGCTGTTGCCATGCGATTCCAGTCGACTACGCGTCCGGCGCGGTCGAGCATGATGGCGCTATCACTGATCGATTCAAATAACATCCGTATTTCGTTGTGCGCCATGGTCATCCATCCCAAAACCCATCAACATGTTGTGGTCGATGATAACATAGTTAGCAGGTTTTGTAGTACCCCCCCAAAGCCACTATTGCTCATGATAATAATATGGTCATTGGGGCGACTGCTAGCCAGTACGTTGGCCGGCAGTTGACTGGCATCAGTGGAGTGCGTTACGGGTGCGCGGCAATGGGTTAAGGCGGCGCGGATATCCCAGTCGGCATTGGCGGGATAATGGCAGAAGATGAGGTCGGCTTCAGTGAGGGCGGCTGCCAGTGTATCTTTGTGGTGCCCCGTTCGCATGGTGTAAGAGCCGAGTTCTAGTACCGCGATAATGCGCGCCTTTTTGCCGATGCGCGCGCGTAAACCCGCCAGTGTGGTCGTAATCGCTGTGGGGTGATGGGCAAAATCATCGTAAATTGTGATGTCATTTACTTTGGCGCAAACTTCGAGGCGGCGTTTGACGTTACGAAAATAGGGTAGAGCCTCTAAAGCTGTGGTGAGCGGGACGCCGATGTGTTGTGCCGCGGCGATCGCAGCCAGTGCATTATTGATATTATGGTTGCCGAGTAACTGCCATTTAACTTCGCCGATGTGTTTGCCTTGTGCGAATACGTGAAAATGACTGCCATCCTGCGCAATGCGTTGCGCGCTTAATTCGCCGTGTTCAATATCAAATGAGGTGGTGGGTGTCCAGCAACCTTCTGCCAATACTTTATCAATGTTTTTATCGATGGCGTGGTAGAGGATTTTGCCATTGCCGGGGACGGTACGTATTAAAAAATGAAACTGTTGTTGGATGGCAGCGAGGTTAGGATAAATGTCAGCGTGATCAAACTCAAGATTGTTGATGATTAAGGTGCGTGGGTGATAATGCATGAATTTGGGGCGTTTATCGAAGAATGCACAATCATATTCATCGGCTTCAATAACAAAATAAGGGGTATTGCCGAGACGTGCAGATACGCCAAAGTTTTCAGGTACGCCACCAATCAAAAAACCAGGCGTCAAACCAGCGCTTTCTAAAATCCACGTTAGCATGGACGTTGTTGTGGTTTTGCCATGTGTGCCGGTGACGGCGAGTACATGGCGCTTGGCTAAAATATTTTTTGCTAACCATTCGGGGCCGGAAATATAAGGTATGTCGCGCGCCATGATTTCTTCCATCAAAGGATTGCCGCGACTGATGATATTGCCGACGATGATGTATTCAATGTCATCGGTCAAATGCGCGGGGTCATAGCCTTCCATCAGCGTGATGCCTTGTTCGGCTAATTGTGTGCTCATGGGTGGGTAGATGGCTTTATCGGAGCCGGAAATAGTGTGACCCGCGGCGCGTGCAAGCAACGCGATGCCGGCCATGAATGTGCCGCAAATACCCAGGATGTGGATGCGCATGTGGATGTCTCAATGAGGAGGACGTAAAGCGTACTTTAACAAATGCAATAGTATAAGTGTAGATTTAATTCAGGTAGAATGCCCGCTGCGATTGAATGTGAGCTATTCCAATTTATTTATCTGAGAGATTATTTATCAATGCAGTGTGCTGCGTACTCAGTTCCTCTCCCCTATTTTTTTTAATAGATACCGTGATGTTATGACAAGACAAAATTTATTGCTTACAGCGGGTCCGCTTTTTCTCGTGCTCTTTATCGATGGTATGGGTCTGGGTTTAGTGTTCCCGGTATTAAATGCGCTGGTGATGGATCCGCATGCCCATTTTATTGCTGCCAGCACATCGGCTAATGCACGCAGCATCATTTTTGGTGCCATCATTGGCACGTTCATGCTGTGCTGGTTTTTTGGCACGGCTTTTTTGGGTGATCTGTCAGATCAAATTGGGCGTAAAAAATCTTTATTAATTTGTTTGTTGGGTAGTTTCATCGGCTATGCGCTTTCTGCATTAGCCGTCATGTTTAATATGTTTTGGCTGTTGATAGTGGGTCGGGTGATTGCGGGCTTCACGGCGGGCAGCCAACCTATTGCCCAAGCGGCGATTGTGGACATCAGTTCGGAAGAACATAAGGCGCGTAATATTGGTTGGATTTTATTGAGTGTTTCGCTGGGTTTCATTTTTGGTCCGATGCTAGGGGGTTTTTTTTCGGATCATGATTTATTTGCTGGATTTAACTATGCCACACCCTTTATTTTCGCTGCGGTCATTTCATTGTTTAATGCGCTATTGCTGCAGTTGCTGTTTAAAGAAAGCTTTCAACGAAATAGCAAGGTGTCACTTAAATTACATCGTGCGTTAGAAGTTTTTGTCTCTGCATTTAAGCATCCGCGCATTCGTTCGCTGTCATACATCTTTCTGGTATTTATTTTTGGTTGGAGCAGTTTTTATTCATTTATTCCGTTATTTTTATTAAAAGAATATCATTTCACCACGATGCATACGGGCTTGTTTATGGGTGCAATGGGTGTGGGCTTTGGGCTGGGGACGGGTATTCTGGTTGAATATTTCACCAAGCGATTTTCGCTGAAATATATTACGATCGTTAGTCTGTTACTGACAGCTTTATTTGTATTGGGCACATTGTGTGTGCGTACGGTATTTTTTGCGTCACTGTGTATCGTACCGATTGGCGCGATGGCTGCACTTGCTTATTCTGTGCTCACCACGATGTTCTCTAATCAAGTCGATGCCAGTGCGCAAGGGTGGGTCATGGGTATCACGGGTGCGATCATGGCATTTGCCTTTGGTATTAATGGCTTTTTGACCGGTGCGCTGGCTAATCAAGGGATAGGATTTCCTTTGTTGATGGCTATTGTTGGTTTATTGCTTTCTGCTATTTTGATGTATTTTTTGTATCATGAAAATGTATCTTCTACATAAAATAGGGTGACGAGTAGCGATGGGGGAGTTGTCAGAGGAGGAGAGCGCTATTCTCCCCCTCTGACTCTCGTCCAATGCAGTGTGCTGCGTCCTTAGGCCCTGCACATAAATAACTTTTACACCTTGCATCCCATCATGGCATCATCTATAAACGTTCCTCAGTCGAAAAACCTCGAAATACTTCAGTATTCCTGCGATTTTTCTTCTTCCAGTACGCTTATATCTGACACCACGCTGGGCGCAATCTGTCAAAGTTATTTATGCGCAGAGCCTTACGTTCCTCTACCCTATCTTTTGTAACAGATACAAAACCGTTACTATTTTTACGCCTCGCCACGCCCGGCAAATGCGCGCGCCAATGTGCCGCCATCGAGATATTCTAGTTCGCCCCCCATCGGTACGCCATACGCGATACGTGTTGCGTGACAGCCGGCGCGTTTAGCTAATGTAGAAATATAATGTGCAGTGGCTTCGCCTTCGACGGTGGGGTTGGTGGCGAGTATGACTTCACGCAGTTTGCCACTGTTTAGGCGTGGCTCAAGCAATGGCATGCCAATGTCGGTAGGGCCTATGCCATCCAACGGTGAGAGATGACCCATCAAAACAAAATATAAACCGCGAAAACCCCCCATTTGTTCAATTGCCGCCACATCAATCGGCGATTCAACAACGCAGAGCAGGCTGGCGTCACGCGCGGGGTCGCGACACAATTGGCACAAAGGTGTTTCACTAAAAGTACGACATTGATCGCAATGGCGAATCAGCTGCATCGCTTGCTGCAGCGTGGTGGATAAGTGCAAGGCATTGTCACGCGCCCGTTCAAGTAAATGAAATGCCATGCGCTGCGCCGTTTTGGGGCCCACCCCTGGCAGGCAACGCAAGGCATTCATGAGGCGATCAAGCAGCGGCGTCGTCATGCAGCATTCAGCTTTGTTAATTCGGTAATTCAAAACCTTCTGGCAGTTTGATGCCTGCCAATAAGCCCATTTTTTCGCGTGTGCCTTTTTCGATTTTGCCAGTCGCGTCATTAATTGCTGCTGCAATCAAATCTTCCAGCATGCCTTTATCTTCTTTCAGTAAACTGGGATCGATGCTGACCTTGCGGGCAAAATGTTGACCGGTCATGATGATTTTGACGAGACCGCCGCCGGATTGACCGATCACTTCCATGTCTGCGATTTGCTTTTGAATTTCTTGCATTTTCTTTTGCATTTCTTGGGCTTTTTTCATTAAATCGCCTAAGCCGGGCTTGTCTGTTGCGCTCATGGGGTACTCCTGCTATTGGATATTATAAAGGGACTGATGCGATAGATTCTAACAGAGATAGCGTGATAAGCGCTATGTTGCTGTAATGGAATCGGGTTCAATGTTGGCGTCAAACGTCTGAATGATTTTCTTAACGCCGATATCATTATGGATAATGTCGCTCGCTTGTTGGCGTTTGCGATCAGTTTCTGCTACGTGTTGGCTGGCGGGCGTGTCTAATTGCTCGGGTGTCAATGTGACTGTTAACTGTATCGTGCGGCCAAGTTGATCGCATAATGCGTGTTCGATGCGCTCAGTTAATTTTTTATTAAGCAGTGGCGCATGCTTTTCTGCCAATGCCAACGCGACTTGGTTATCCGTCAGGTGGGTTAGCGTACAATGACTGGCGAGAGCTTGTGCCATACCGCTGAGGCCGAGTCGTGGGAGTAAACTTGACCAAGAAGAGATCTCTTCGGTGCGAGCGGCTTGCGCAATCGGTTCTACACATTGTATTTGTATTGTTTTTGGCGCAGGTTTGACGGCAGGCGTTGGCGCATGGCTGCCTGGGTGAAACGCCAGCATGCGTAATAATAACATTTCAAATCCTAGTGCGGGCGTGGGGGCGAGTGCGAGGTCACGTCGACTGATGATCGTCATTTGATAATATAATTGCACATCGGCGGCCGTTATTTTTTCCGCTAATTGTTGAATTTCTGTTGGAGTGGACGCATCCGGTATTTGTTGTTGCACGCTAATGGCATGTAATACCGCCAGTAAATCCGCCATCAATAAATCAAAATCAGGTGCGCGTGTTGCAAGTTGTTGGCTCTCGCGTAGGATGCGTGCGCCATCGTTTTCCGCTAGCGCCGTCAATAAGCGAAATAAATAAGCTTGCTCTACCGTGCCAAGCATTTCACGTGTTTCTGATAAAGTGATTTTACCCGTACACCAAGCAATGGCTTGATCGAGCAAACTCAAGCCATCGCGTAAACTGCCTTTGGCGGCGCGTGCGATTTCAGTCAGCGCGGCAGGTTCTGCATCAATTTTTTCTTCGTGCAAAATGTGGGTTAATTGACCGGTGATTTTGGCGACGGGTAAATGGCTTAAATTAAATTGTAGGCAGCGTGACAAGACGGTGATGGGTAGTTTGCCGGGATCTGTTGTGGCTAATAAAAATTTCACATGGGGCGGCGGTTCTTCGAGCGTTTTTAATAAAGCATTAAAGCTGTGACCAGAGAGCATATGCACTTCGTCAATCAGGCAAATGCGGAAGCGGCCATGTGCCGGCGCATATTGTAAAGTTTCCAGCAAATCGCGCGTATCTTCCACTTTGGTGCGTGAGGCCGCATCGACTTCGAGTAAGTCGGGAAAATTGCCGGTATCGATGGCGCTGCAGGTACGACAGATGCCGCAGGGCGTGGCAGTGATGCCTGTTTCGCAATTCAAGCAGCGCGCAAAAATGCGGGCTAGCGTTGTTTTACCCACGCCGCGTGTGCCGGTGAATAGATAAGCATGATGTAGTCGACCCGTGGTCAATGCATTGCTGAGCATGCGTAAGATGTGTTCTTGACCGACCATTTCAGTGAGGTTACGTGGCCGCCATTTGCGCGCCAGTACGGTGTATGCCATAAAAAAGATTTCCTGCCTCTTTAAGTTGGCATCCATTCTAGGCGGATTGTTATTATATTGAAAGCGTAAGTTTCTCAGATAAGGAGATTGGAAATGCAGTGTGCTGCGTACTTCAATTCTGCTACCCTATCTTTTTTAATAGATATATTAAAGCGGCAGCCAGTACTAGCCTGACTCTGTGCCCGCATCTGCTGCTACCGTTGCTTCCTTCCGGACCTGGCGGGGTTTGCAGCATAGCGTCACAAAGAGACCAGTATGGCCACCATAACAGAGCACTAGCTGGCGGAGAGAGAGGGATTCGAACCCTCGGTACGACTTTCGACGTACACACACTTTCCAGGCGTGCGCCTTAAACCGCTCGGCCATCTCTCCCCACTCTCACGAGGCTGACAAGAATATACGGGAATTTGCCTCGTTGCAATGATTATTCGCGGCGCCTTAATATTATCCGCCATATTATCCGCCGGTACTGGCATCAAACATACGCCTTTGTTCGGCCAGTCGATCCACTTCCAGCGCTAAGGCAATTTGATTCGTGGACGCTTCGAGAAAACGCATTTCTTCAGGTGTGAGGAGTTGTCCGTGGGTTAATGAATGAATACGCAAGACGCCTAAGCGTTCTTCTGTGCCGGTGAGCGGCATAAATAGGGCATCGGCGAATGCTAATGTTTCAGTGCCAGCCCCGGCGATTTGACCCAATTCAAACACCCAGCGGGCAATGCCGAGTTCTTTTTCGCTGAGCGTTTGCTTGGCTGGATGCTGGCCACGTATGACAAGTTGATTGTTTTCCGCAATTAAAATCATGACATCGCTATTAAAAACTTGGGCTAAATGATGCGTAGAAACGTCCAAAATTTTTTCTACGCCACGGACACTGGCCAGTTTTGAATTTAAACTATGTAAAATGAGCGTACGTTTTTCTGCCATACGCACCAGCTCGATTTGTTGACGATTGCGGATGACTAAAAAACTAATTAATTGGCTAACGGTGATGAAGATAAGTAGGGCAGGTAAATGCGTTAAGGTATTGATATCAAATTGCGGTGGAAAAGGAATAAAGAAAATGAGTAAAACAACAGTACTGGTGAGCGTGGCAAATAAGGTAGGGCCTGCTGTGCCATATAACGCCACGGCACTAATGCCTAATAAAAAACTCATCATGGCATTGGTAAAACCCATGTTGCCGCCAAGAAGAATATAAAATAACGTAATACTGCTCACGATTGCGAAACTGATCGCGTATTGCCCCCATGGAAATCGTTTAGGGGGGATGAGCGTGTTTGCGGTTGAGCGTTTGTATCCTGGGTCACCGGTAATGATGTAGACGTCAATTTCAGCGCTGCGGCGCACTAATTCATCCGCCAGCGAGCGTGTAAACCATTCCAGCCAGCGTGGGCGAATTCGCTTGGCAACAATAATTTGAGTAATATTATTATTGCGCGCAAATCCCATGATTTCTTCAGCAATATTGAATCCAGAGATAATGCGCGTCTGTGCGCCCAATCGTTCAGCTAATTGCAAATTACGGATAACATCATTGTTTTCATCACGCAAATATTGACGCCGCGGTGTGCGACAATGTACTGCCATCCATTCTGTATTCATTTGGGTTGCCATACGTTTGGTGGTACGGATCAAGCGCATGGATTCGGGATGGTGCGTCACGCAAACTAAGAGTTTTTCGCGTGTACGCCAGACATGTTTGATGCCAGAGCCTTGGCGATAGAGTAACACTTCTGATTCAACATGTTCAGCCGTGATGCGTAATGCCAATTCACGTAAGGCAATTAAATTCCCTTTACGAAAAAAACTTTCTTGCGCAATTTTCGCTTGCGCCGGTAAATAGATTTTCCCTTCTTGTAAGCGTTTAATTAAATCTTCTGGCGGTAAGTCAACCAGCTCAATGGTATGTGCAGTTTCCAACATGAAATCGGGCACAGTTTCATGGATAGGGGAGTGAACAATTTCTGCGACAACATCATTTAAGCTTTCAATATGCTGGACATTTAAGGTTGTATAAACATCTATGCCGAGATCGAGAATTTCACGAATGTCTTGCCAGCGCTTGGCATGTCGTGCGCCCTTTGCATTTGTATGCGCCATTTCATCGATTAAAATAATACTGGGGCGACGTTTGAGTGCAGCGTCAATATTAAATTCAGCAAATAAATGGCCGCGATATTCAATGAATTGTGGGGGTAACGGGGTAAAATTTTTTGCTAATTTATCAATGTCAGCACGTCCATGCGATTCAATAATACCAATGACGATATCGATGCCTTGCGCATGTTGCACCAAGGCGTCGGTGAGCATGGTATAGGTTTTACCGACGCCGGGGCACGCGCCTAAATAAATTTTTAAACGGCCGCGCTTTTCTGCCGCCTCTTCTGTGCGGACGCGTTGTAATAAATCTTCAGGATTTGGCCGGTTGTGCATGTATACCGCTCAGATGGTCTAACGCA
>VFKI01000160.1 GCA_009885665.1 Gammaproteobacteria bacterium | reverse complement strand
TTAAAAATGTGTTTTAAATGCTCATTTACTTGCGTGTAAACTGCGCTTTAAAACCCATTTTTGCCTCGATTTATACAAAAAATACTTTGGTGCGGAATGCCGGCATTATTCAATCCCCTATCACGAAAAGCCGGTCTGTATAGGGCCTTGCGGGTGTTTTATGAAAAGGGTGCTGAATGATCGCGAGACATGATGGTATCATATTCGTCAATATAATGAGGTTGGCGATGCAAGGTAAGATACGTATTATTGGCGGAACGTGGCGCAGCCGCTTGCTGGCAGTGCCTGATGCAGTGGGTTTACGACCAACGCCATCGCGCGTACGAGAAACTTTATTCAATTGGCTGGCAGATAGATTGACGGGTCAATATTGTCTCGATGCTTTTGCCGGGAGTGGCGCATTGGGATTTGAAGCGGCTTCGCGCGGCGCAGCGCATGTCGTCATGATAGATGCCTCGCCTGATATCGTGCGCCAGTTGGAGGCGCAGCGCGCCCAATTACATGCAAAACAAATTGATATTTATTGTGTTAAACTGCCGGCGGAATTGCCGCCACTTGAGCGTCCTTTTGATGTTGTCTTTCTTGACCCGCCGTATCAAAGTGATTTATTGCTCCCCATGTGTTTTTATCTGGAAAAATCCGCTTTACTTGCGCCTGAGGCGTGGATTTATCTTGAAGCCGCACAGGCGATAACGGCCGCTGAATTACCGCCGGGCTGGCGCTTGCTGAAAGCGCAGCGTGCCGGTGAAGTCTATTATCATTTGGCGCGACGGGGTGGAATCGATTAGACTGAGTGCCGAATGACTTAAGAGACTTTGCTTGTGACTATACATAAACCCCGCCTATTGACAGGCGATACCCCCACGGGTCGTTTGCACTTAGGCCATTGGGTCGGTTCGCTGGAAAATCGGCTGGCGCTGCAGGATCAATACGACTGTTATTTTTTGCTGGCCAATATCCATGCGTTTACTACGCGTGCGGAGCGGCCGGCGGATATTCGCCAAAGCATATTGGATGTGGCGATGGATTGGCTGGCGATAGGTCTTGATCCGATGCGCAGCACTTTGTTCATTCAATCTGAAGTGCCGGCTATTTCTGAGCTGACATTTTTATTCAGCATGTTGGTCAGTTATCCGCGCTTGATGCGTGTACCGACCTTGAAAGATGAAATTCGCGATAAAGGTTTGGGTGATAATTATTCATTTGGTTTTTTACTTTATCCAATTGGTCAAGTCGCCGATATTCTAGCATTTCAAGCGGATATTGTGCCGGTGGGTGAAGATCAATCCCCTATTCTTGAATTAACGCGTGAAGTGGCGCGGCGTTTCAATCAATTGTATTGCGGTGTTGATTCGCAAACAGAAGACAAAGCGTATGTTGCGCAAGGCGGCTTGTTTCCTATTGTGCAAACGTTGCATGGCCGCACGCGTCGCTTGGTGGGTACAGGCGCGCCGAATGCCAATGGTGTATTACTGAAAATGTCAAAATCCTTAGATAATGCGATCATGTTGAGTGACGATCCGGATACGGTGGCCAAAAAAGTGATGTCGATGTACACCGATCCTAAGCGTTTGAAAGCAAGCGATCCAGGTACGGTGGAAAATAATCCGCTCTGGATTTTTCATGAAACGTTTAATCCGGACAAGGCATGGGTTGCCGAAATGAAAACACGCTATCGCGCGGGGACAATTGGTGATGTGGCATGTAAAAAACAGCTGATTGAAGTATTGGTCAATTTTATTGAGCCGATTCGTCAGCGGCGTTTAGTGTTTGAAAAAGACCCGGCGCAAGTGTGGCAAATATTGCGTGACGGTTCAGCTAAGGCGCGCGCTGTGTCGGATCAAACGTTGCAGCTCGCCAAGCAAAAAATGCAGCAGAATTTTTTATGAGCAAAAGAGAGGAAAAAATGGATCAAGTGAAAAAACAGCAAAGCCTACGGCCCTATTGGACGTATGGGTTGCCTTTATTGGGTTTTATGAGCGTATTGGCAGTGGTGGGTATTGTGGCAACGTTGGTGTTGCGGCATTTTTTCTAAGATTGTCTATGATCAGACTTGAGCACATCAATAAAACCTATGCGACGCGTAAGACGGCAACGGTGCACGCTTTGCAGGATATTCATCTCACGATTGCACGCGGTGAAATCTTTGGTATTATCGGCAAAAGTGGCGCAGGTAAAAGTACGCTTATTCGTTGTGTGAATTTGCTTGAGCGTCCTGACAGTGGGCGCGTTATTGTCAATGGCCTGTCGTTGACCGACTTGGCGCCATTCGCCTTACGTCAAGCGCGGCGTCAAATGGGTATGATTTTCCAACATTTTAATTTATTAGCGTCACGCAATGTGTATACCAATATTGCTTTGCCGTTGGAATTTGCGGGCATGTCATCGCGCGCTATTCGGCCGCGTGTTGAGCGCTTGCTTGAATTAACCGGACTGGCAGACAAACGTCATGCATATCCAGCGAATTTAAGCGGCGGTCAAAAACAGCGTGTGGCGATTGCGCGCGCGCTGGCAGCTGAGCCTGCCGTATTATTGTCAGATGAAGCAACTTCTGCGCTTGATCCGGAAACTACGCAAACAATTTTAGCGTTATTAAAAAATATTCGCGACCAATTAGGCGTCACTATTTTATTGATTACGCATGAAATGTCAGTGGTTAAAGCGTGCTGTGATCGCGTAGGCATTTTACAGCAGGGTAAATTGATTGAGCAAAATAGCGTAGGCGCGTTTTTTGCGCATCCACAAACGGCAACGGCTAAAAAATTTATTGCGGCCGCTTTGCCGCAAACGTTACCGGCGATGTTGCAATCAGCATTACAAGCTGAAGCGCAAGCTGCATCGCACTTAGTATTGCGTTTATGGTTTTTTGGCGAAGCCGCCACGCAACCTTTGGTGGCGCAATTGATGCAGCATTTTCAATTACGCGTGAATATTTTGTTAGCCAATATGGAATATGTGCAACATCATGCGATGGGCGTGTTGACGCTGGCGATTGAAGGTGCGGCGGATCAACGCATTGCGGCGATGGCGCATTTACAGCAATTAGGTGTACGCGTAGAAGTGTTGGGTTTTGTGCCAGATAATCTTATTCATTTTTAACCATTCGGCACAATCTTCGAAAAACAC
>VFKI01000184.1 GCA_009885665.1 Gammaproteobacteria bacterium | reverse complement strand
TAACTCACGATTCTTAGGGGCTTGCATTTAAAAACTGTGGAATCGAGTTTATAGATGATGCCATGATGGGATGCAAGGTGTAAAAGTTATTTATGCGCAGGGCCTAAGAATCCCCCATCGCGAAATGTAATACTAACAAACAGTTATCGCAATTTTGACAGAATGTGGTGAAAAGTTACCTCAATTGTAAAATAGTCGCTTCTATCCAATCCTTTGCCTCGTGCGTTACATCGCTTGCTTGACGGCCAATCGTTTCGATCGGTTTGCCAATAACGACCTCAATTGTGCCAGGATATTTAATAAAACGACGTTTCGGCCAGAAGCGTCCCGCATTGTGTGCCACGGGTAACACGGGGCACCCGGCAGCAACGGCCACGCGCGCACCACCAGAACGATAATTGCCAACTTTGCCATAAGGAATGCGTGTTCCTTCGGGATAAACAATAATCCAGCGCCCCGCCGCGAGACAGGCTTGGCCTTTTTGCATAATTTGCTCCAATGCAGATGCTTTTTCACTGCGATTAATGATAATAGGTGCAATCGCCGTAAATGCCCACCCCATAAAAGGAATCCAAAGTATTTCGCGCTTAGCGATAATAGCTGCATTATAAAAAAATAACGGCAATAAAAAAGTTTCCCACATAGATTGATGTTTGCTTAATACAACACCCACACGGTCAGCTGGAATGTTTTCCAATCCGGTAATTTTATAATCGATATGACAAATGGTTTTCAGCATGCCAATAATGAGCGCCATCCATGCCAAGGCAACCGCTAAGCTATAACGACGTGAAAAAAATTGCGCGCCCAAACAAAAAAAACTAAAAGGCACCGTGACCAGGATCATCAATAAACTAAATAGACAAGAACGCAAAAAAGCATTCGTTTTTTCAGAGAAACTTCTATTCTTCATTTTGCCGCTCCAATAAAAAATTTGCAATCTCAGCCAAATTTGCGAACACCGGCACATCAAGGTCTGGATTTTCTACTACGGTTTTTTTCCCTTCGCCCGTCAACACCAATAATGGCTGACATCCCACCCCGCGCGCCGCACTCACGTCAGACATTTTATCGCCAACAAAGTAAGCGGTGCTAAAATCCACCTGAAACTGTTTTTGTAAATCAAGCAACATACCCGGCTGCGGTTTACGACAACGACACTGCGCATCAGGATGATGCGGACAGAAAAAAATGGCCGTAATATGGCCGCCAATGGCATGTAAAGCGTGCTGCATTTTAGTATGAATCGCGTGCATCGCGGCTAAATCATATAAGCCACGCCCAATCCCTGATTGATTGGTGACAACAAATACCCGCCAACCGGCATGATGAAATGCCGCCATGGCCGCCAGACTGCCGGAAATGGCATGCCAATCTTCTACCTTACCAATGTAGCCATAGCTATCTTCATTGATGACGCCATCACGATCTAGAATAATTGTTTTCATGTCACTATTCAGATGGCGAGTCGGGCAAATAGCTCGCCCGCCTGACGCCACCAAAGGGGGAGAATCGCGATTCTCCCCCTTTGGAAACCCCCATCGC
>VFKI01000096.1 GCA_009885665.1 Gammaproteobacteria bacterium | reverse complement strand
TCCTACATGAATTAGGGTGATGGGTAGCGATGGGGGAGTTGTCAGAGGGGGAGAGCGCTATTCTCCCCCTCTGACGCCCGTCAATGCAGTGTGCTGCGAGCTCAGTTCCTCTACCCTATCTTTTGTAATAGATACCTTTTATTAGGATGCTTGAGTTATGTTGGCAAACTATCTACCCGTACTCATCTTCATGCTGATTGGCGGCGCTTTAGGCGTTGCCGTTCCTACGATTGGTTGGTTCTTGGGGCCGCGCCGTCCGGATGCCGCTAAAAATTCTCCTTATGAATGTGGCTTTGATGCCGTCGGCGATGCACGTACACCCTTTGATGTGCGCTTTTACCTCGTCGCCATTCTTTTTATTATTTTCGATCTTGAAACGGCATTTTTAGTGCCGTGGGCGGTGGTGTTGCGTCATCTTGGTTGGACAGGCATTGTCGTTATGGCGATTTTTTTAGGGCTGTTAGTGATTGGTTTTATTTATGAGTGGAAAAAAGGGGCGTTGGAATGGGATTAGCGGCGCTTAAAGAGCAAGGTTTTCTCACCACTTCACTGGATAAGCTGATTCACTGGGCGCAAACCGGTTCGTTGTGGCCCATGTCATTTGGTTTGGCGTGTTGCGCGGTTGAAATGATGCATGCGGGTGCGGCGCGTTATGATCTTGATCGATTTGGGGTCATTTTTCGTCCCAGTCCGCGTCAATCCGATGTGATGATCGTTGCCGGCACGTTGTGTAATAAAATGGCGCCGGCGTTACGTAAAGTGTATGACCAGATGGCTGAGCCGCGTTGGGTGATTTCGATGGGGTCTTGCGCGAATGGCGGCGGTTATTATCACTACGCGTATTCTGTCGTGCGGGGCTGTGACCGTATCGTGCCCGTTGATATTTATGTGCCCGGGTGTCCGCCGACGGCTGAGGCACTGATGTATGGTATTATCCAGTTGCAAAATAAAATCCGCCGTCCTCGTGTCATTGCACGTTAAGGTTTTTTATCATGTCAGAGTTGCAAGCAAAATTGCAGGAAAAATTTGCCGAGCGTGATGTGCGTTTCATGGCGTTTAAAGATGAGCTAACGCTGGAAATTGCGCGTGCTGATCTATTAGCAATTTGTCATGATTTGCGCGATGCAGGTTTTGATATGTTGGTGGATGTCTGTGGTGTCGATTACCTCCATTATGGTTTATCCGAATGGCAAACCACGGCGGCCACGGGCAAAGGTTTTGAGCGCGCCGTCGATCGTGATGCGCTTGCGAATGCACCGATGCGACCGCAGCGTTTTGCGATTGTTTGGCACTTGTTATCCATAAAAAATAATCAACGTGTGCGTTTACGCGTATTTTTGGAAGAAGACGATTTGCATGTGCCTTCTGTGACAGCCGTATGGCCTGCAGCCAATTGGTTTGAGCGTGAAGCATTTGATTTATTCGGTGTGGTATTTGATGGTCATGCTGATTTACGCCGTATTCTCACGGATTATGGTTTTGTCGGCTTTCCTTTTCGTAAAGATTTTCCGATTAGCGGTCGTGTTGAAATGCGTTATGACGCAAAAACACGCCGTATCGTACAGCAGCCGGTGAGCATTGCGCCGCGTGTATTGGAGCCTAAGGTGATACGTAGCAGTGGGGGCGACGCATGACAATACCGCAAGAACGTACGATGCCAGAAATTCATAATTACACGTTTAATTTCGGTCCACAGCATCCTGCTGCGCATGGCGTATTACGTTTAATTCTCGAAGTCGATGGTGAAACCATTGTGCGTGCCGATCCACACATTGGTTTATTGCATCGCGCCACGGAAAAACTGGCTGAAACCAAGCCATTCAATCATAGCATTGGTTATATGGATCGTCTCGATTATGTCTCGATGATGTGTAATGAGCATGGCTATGTTTTGGCGATTGAGAAATTATTAGGCATCGATGTGCCGGTGCGGGCACAGTATATTCGCGTGATGTTTGATGAAATCACCCGTATTTTAAATCATTTATTATGGTTGGGCGCGCATGGTCTTGACCTTGGCGCGATGTCAATGTTTCTATATTGTTTTCGCGAGCGCGAAGATTTATTAGATTGCTATGAAGCCGTATCGGGCGCGCGGATGCACGCAACGTATTATCGTCCTGGCGGCGTCAATCGCGATTTACCTGATAAAATGCCGCAATATCAAGCATCGCGTTGGCACAGCGCCGCAGACGTTGCTAAGCGCAATGCGAATCGCCAAGGATCGTTGCTCGACTTTATTCAAGATTTTACTGAGCGTTTTCCAAAGTGCGTGGATGAATATGAAACGCTGTTGACGGATAACCGTATTTGGAAACAGCGCACCGTCAATATTGGTGTAGTGTCGCCTGAGCGTGCAATTGCCTTGGGATTTACGGGGCCAATGTTGCGTGGTTCAGGTGTTGAGTGGGATTTACGTAAAAAACAACCTTATGAAGTCTATGATCAATTAGATTTTGCTATTCCAGTGGGTGTGAATGGCGATTGTTATGATCGCTATTTGGTACGCGTTGAAGAGTTGCGCCAATCCAATCGTATCATACGTCAATGTGTCGATTGGTTGCGTCATCATCCTGGCGCAGTCTTATCGGCCGACCATAAAATAGTGCCGCCTAAGCGCGTCGACATGAAAAAAGATATGGAATCGTTGATTCATCATTTTAAATTAATGACGGAAGGCTATTGTGTACCCGCCGGCGAAGCGTATGCGGCGATCGAGCATCCTAAGGGTGAATTTGGCGTGTACTTGATTTCTGATGGCGCCAATAAACCCTATCGTTTAAAAATCCGGCCAGCCGGATTTGCACATTTAGCTGCATTAGAAGAATTGGTACGGGGTCATATGATTGCGGATGTTGTGGCAATTCTTTCCAGTTTGGATATCGTTTTTGGGGAAATTGACCGCTGATGAATATCGCATTACTCTCAGAAAAAACGCGCGCCGCGATTGATGTTTGGGTTACGCGCTATCCACCTGAACAAAAACGGTCTGGCGTATTACACGCTTTGACGTTGGCGCAAGCTGAACACGGTGGTTGGTTATCTGAACCGGTGATGGATGCGGTGGCGGATTATCTCGGCATGCCGCGCATTGCGGTATATGAAGTCGCTTCATTTTATTCTTTATTTCACTTGAAGCCGGTCGGTGCGCATGTCGTCGACATTTGTACCAATATTTCATGCATGTTGCGCGGTGCGGAAGACCTCATGGCGCATGCTGAAAAACGCTTAGGTATTAAGGCGGGTGAAACGACGGCGGATGGTAAGTTTACATTGCGTGCAGTCGAGTGTCTCGCGGCATGTGCGACGGCACCAGCCTGTCAGGTGGGGGCGTGTTATCACGAAAATTTGACGCCAGAAAAACTGGATGCCTTGCTGACAGCATTGGAGACGCGTGATGGCTGTTGAATTAAATCAAATTTGTTTTCGTACGCTGCATTTGGATAAGCCATGGCAAATGGATACGTATCAATCGATAGGCGGTTATGTGCAGTGGAAGAAAATCCTCACTGAAAAAATTCCGCCGGGCGATATCATTAATAGTTTGAAAACCGCCGCATTACGCGGTCGTGGCGGCGCAGGTTTCCCAACCGGTTTAAAGTGGAGTTTTCTCAAGCATGATATGCCGGGGCAGAAATATGTATTATGCAATGCCGATGAAGGTGAGCCGGGCACCTGTAAAGACCGTGACATTTTACGCTTTAATCCACATCAATTGATTGAAGGCTTGGCGATTGCCGGTTATGCGATGGGCGCAAGCGTTGTCTACAATTATATTCGCGGTGAATTTCATGAGCCATGGCAACGCTTTGAAGCGGCGTTACAAGAAGCGTACGCGGCCGGCTTGCTCGGTAAAAATATTTTAGGCGCGGGCGTAGATGTGGATGTTTATAGTCATTTAGGCGCGGGCGCGTATATTTGCGGTGAAGAAACGGCATTAATGGAATCGCTGGAAGGCAAAAAAGGCATGCCGCGGTTCAAGCCGCCTTTTCCTGCGGCGCGTGGTATTTATAATCGTCCCACGACGATTAATAATGTTGAAACATTTGCTTCTGTGCCGGTGATTTTGGAAAAAGGCGCAGATTGGTTTTTGGGATTAGGCAAACCGAATAATGGTGGCTGTAAAATCTTCAGTGTCAGTGGGCATGTGAACAAGCCGGGCAATTATGAAATTCCGTTGGGTACGCCATTTCGTGATTTATTGGCATTGGCGGGCGGCATGTTAAATGACCGGCCATTGAAAGCGGTGATTCCGGGTGGGTCATCAATGAAAATTTTGCCAGCTGACGTCATGATGAACTTGGACATGGACTATGATGCGATTCAAGCGGCGGGTTCGGGCTTAGGCTCGGGCGCGGTGATTGTGATGGACGATACGACGTGTATGGTGAAAGTATTATTGCGTTTGGCGCATTTTTATCGTGATGAATCATGTGGCCAATGTACGCCATGCCGTGAAGGCACTGGCTGGATTTATAATTTGCTCCATCGCATTTATGCCGGGCATGCGCAATTAAGCGATATCGAAAATTTACGGCGCGTCGCTAAAAACATTGAAGGTCGCACGATTTGTGCGTTTGGTGAAGCGGCGGCTTGGCCGGTGGCGGGCATTTTAAAATATTTTGAGCATGAATTTGTTTGGCATGTGGAAAACAAGGGTGAATGCAATGGCCGACATTGAGATTGAAATAGACGGTAAGGCGCTGAAAGCCCAACCCGGCCAAATGGTGATTGAAGTTGCGGATGCTGCGGGCATTTATATTCCGCGTTTTTGTTATCACAAACATTTATCCGTTGCGGCGAATTGTCGGATGTGTTTGGTGGAAGTCGAAAAAGTACCCAAAGCGTTGCCGGCCTGTGCGACGCCAGTTGCACCGAATATGAAAGTGATGACGCGTTCACCGCTTGCGTTAGCGGCGCAAAAAGCGGTAATGGAATTCTTATTGATTAACCATCCGCTGGATTGTCCGATCTGCGATCAGGGCGGTGAATGTGAATTACAAGATTTAAGTTTAGGGTTTGGCAGTGCGGATTCAAATTTTAGTGAAAGAAAGCGTGCAGTTGCCAATGAAAATTTAGGCGCGTTGATTGCGACTGAAATGACGCGTTGTATTCATTGTACGCGCTGTGTACGCTTTGGCACTGAAGTAGCGGGTTTGCGTGAACTGGGTGCAACGGGTCGTGGTGGCACGATGGAAATTGGCACTTATGTTGAAAAAGCCATGCAATCAGAAATTTCTGGCAATATTATTGATCTGTGTCCGGTCGGGGCGCTGACGTCCAAACCTTTCCGCTTTGCGGCACGCGCGTGGGAATTGACGCAACATCCTTCGATTGCACCGCATGATTGTTTGGGTTCAAATATCAATGTGCATACGCGTAATGGCACCGTCATGCGCGTGGTGCCGCGTGAAAATGTGGCAATAAATGAAACGTGGTTGTCGGATCGCGATAGATTTAGTTATGAAGGTTTGTATCATGCTGACCGCATAACAAAGCCCATGATACGGACGGCGCAAGGGTTACAAGAAACGGATTGGCAAACAGCATTGACCGCTGCGGTGAAAGGGTTACAAGCAGCCGGCACACCCGATGTGGCCGCCCTTGCTACGCCGAATGCGACGCTGGAAGAATTTTATTTATTACAAAAGCTGTGTCGTGGCGTCGGCAGTCCGCATGTCGAGCATCGTTTGCGTGAAACCGATTTTACCGATCAAGCCAGTTTACCTTTATTTCCGTGTTTAGCGCAGCCGTTGTCAGAAATCGAAACGGCGGAAGTCATCATTTTGATTGGTGCGCATGTGCAGTATGATCAACCTTTGCTGGCGACGCGTATACGTAAAGCGGTACAGCGTGGTGCGCACGTATTGGCTGTCAATATGGCAGATTATCGATTTACTTTTGCGATCACCGAAAAAATCATTGCCCCACCGACGGATTTTGTGGCGGCATTAAGTGCATTTGTTGATAAAACAACACTGGGCGATAAAAAAGCGGTGGTTTTATTGGGCTGTCAGGCGCAGCGTCATCCGCAAGCGGCACACATTCGTGCGCTTGCTAAAAAACTGGCTGCACCATTAAGTGTGTTGACGGAAGGTGCCAATGGCGCCGGCGCTTGGATTGCCGGTGCGGTGCCGCATCGAGGTGTAGCGGGTCGTGCTGTCAAAATGAATGGTGAACTTGCCTGGCAAAAACCGCATAAATCTTATGTGTTATTGAATGTCGAGCCGGAAGATTGTGCGCAACCACAAGCAATGATGGATGCGCTGGCGCAAGCTGAATGCGTGGTGGCATTGGCAACGTTCATGCATCCGGTGTTATCGCAAACGGCGCAGGTGATTTTACCTGCCGCAGCATTTACCGAAACCGCTGGAACGTATGTGAATGCGATGGGGCAGTGGCAAAGTTTCCGCAGCGTGGTGCATCCATTGGGTGAAGCGCGCCCGGCGTGGAAAATTTTACGCGTACTGGGCAATTTATTTGGCTTGACAGAATTTAGCTATGAGCATGCCAGTGAAATTGCGGCAGAAATAAAAACATTGTTTGCGAAGACGGATTTTACGCCTTCTTCATCTATCTCTTCTCAAACCGCTGTCGCAGGTTATGCGATTGAAGTGCCGATTTATTCTGGCGATAGTGTGTTACGCCGTGCGATTTCCTTGCAACAGGCACAGGAGGCGATGTATGGATAGCAGTCAAATAGTGCTGATCGCTTGGATCGCCGTAAAAATTATTGCGCTGGTGCTGGTGTTGTTGGTGTCTGTAGCTTATCTCACTTGTCTTGAGCGTAAAGTGATAGGCTGGATGCAAACGCGTATTGGCCCCAATCGGGTCGGGCCGTTGGGTTTGGCGCAACCGTTTGCGGATGTGCTTAAGCTTCTCAATAAAGAAATTATTTTACCGACCGCCTCTAACCGCTTTTTATTTTTATTAGCGCCGGTCATCAGTATTGGTACGGCACTCGCAGCGTGGGCGGCGATTCCATTTGATAAAACCGCGGTGCTCGCTAATCTCAATGCAGGTATGTTGTATATTTTTGCGGTTTCTTCGCTGGGGGTGTATGGCGTTTTGATTGCGGGGTGGGCGTCGAATTCTAAATATGCTTTATTTGGTGCATTGCGTGCCGCGGCACAAACGATTTCCTATGAAATTGCCATGGGATTTTCGTTAGTGGGTGTGATGATGGCAGCGGGTTCTTTGAATTTGCAAGCAATTATCACTGCGCAAGCGGGCGGCATTTGGCATTGGTTTTGGTTACCCTTATTTCCCCTGTTTATTGTCTATTGGATTGCGGGTGTTGCTGAAACCAATCGTGCACCTTTTGATGTGGCCGAAGGCGAATCTGAGTTGGTGGCGGGTTTTCACGTGGAATATTCGGGCACAACGTTTGCCTTATTCTTTTTGGCAGAGTATGCCAATATGATTTTGATTGCCGCATTGGCGACGGTGTTTTTTATGGGCGGCTGGCTGTCACCTTTTGACGGGACACCGCTTGCCGCTACATTTGCATTTGTGCCGGGTTTTGTATGGTTGTTGGCGAAATTCGGCTTTTTCATCTTTTGTTATTTATGGTTTCGTGCAACTTTTCCACGTTATCGTTATGACCAGATCATGCGCTTGGGCTGGAAAGTGTTGATTCCGGTGACATTGGTGTGGCTCAGCGTATTGGCATTGGCGATTGTGGGGCATCTTGCGCCTTGGTTTAACACGTAGGATAGGAAGCGCGGCATGCAACGTTTATTTAGGTATATTAAAAGTTTTTCGCTGTGGGATTTGTTGAAAGGTTTGCGCCTAACCGGCCGGTTTCTCTATGGCCGCAAAACCACGATTCAATATCCAGAAGAAAAAACGCCGGTTTCGCCACGTTTTCGGGGTATTCATGCGTTGCGCCGCTATGCCAATGGTGAGGAACGTTGTATTGCTTGTAAACTGTGCGAGGCTGTATGTCCTGCGCTGGCGATCACAATTGAAGCGGAGCCGCGCGACGATGGTTCGCGTCGTACCACGCGTTATGATATCGATTTATTTAAATGTGTGTATTGCGGTTTATGTGAAGAAGCGTGCCCGGTCGATGCCATCGTGTTGACGCGTCATCAAGATTATCATATGGAAGCGCGTGGCGAAAACATTCTGACTAAAAATAAATTGCTCGCGATTGGTGAACATTATGAAACAGAAATTGCGGCTGATCGACAGGCAGACAAGGACTATCGATGAATTTTATTAACTTACTCTTTTATGTTTTTTCGGCGACGGCTATCCTCTCGGCGCTGATGGTGGTTACGCTCCGCAATACCGTGAATTGCGTATTGTTTTTGGTGTTAACCTTCTTTGCGACAGCGGCCAATTGGTTATTGCTGGAAAGTGAGTTTTTGGCGTTGGTGTTGGTGCTCGTGTACGTCGGTGCGGTGATGACATTGTTTTTATTTGTGGTGATGATGTTAAATTTACGCCGTGAAGCACAACGTGAACGTTTGACACAGTTTTGGCCGATTGGATTATTGGCAATTGTCTGTGTGACGGCGTTGGTCTTGTTGGCAGTGCGTCATGGCAATGTTATTTTTCCGATTCCACCGGTAGCGCAAGCGCTTGATTATAGCAATGTCACGGCGTTAGGTAACGTTTTATATACCACGTATGTCTGGCCATTTGAAGTGGCTGCGGTATTATTATTGACGGCAATTGTGGCGGCGATTGCGTTGGGGCATAGACCTATCAAGCAGGGCGCGCAGCAACGTCGTCAAGATCCTGCGGCACAAATTGCGGTGCGTCGCAACGATCGTGTACGTCTCGTTAATTTGCCGTCAGTCAAAAAGGGCTAAGCTATGTTGTCATTGACACCGATATTGGGATTTGCTGCTGCCTTGTTTGGCATTGGCATGGCGGGCATTGTGATCAATCGCAAAAATATTATTACGCTGTTGATGTCGATTGAATTAATGTTATTAGCGGTGAATACAAATTTTATTGCGTTTTCGCATTTTTATCAGCAAATGATTGGGCAAGTATTTGTCTTTTTTATTCTGACCGTTGCAGCCGCTGAAGCCGCCATTGGGCTGTCGATTATGGTGGTCCTCTATCGTCAGGCGCGCACGATTTCGGTGGAAAAACTGGATGGATTAAAGGGTTAATGATAGCTTCGTAGAAAAATCTTTTAGCATTTCGCGATGGGGGGTCCGGGGGGAGCATCGCGATTCTCCCCCCGGCTTACCCTTAAATTGGCGAAGCCAGTGCTGCGATTGAATGTGAGCGATTACAATTTATTTATCTGAGATATTATATGCAAAATCACTTATTGACCATTGCTGAATCTGTCATGTTGTTGCCGTTGTTGGGCGCTGTGCTGGCGGGGGTGTTTGGCAAGCAACTTGGACGTAATGGCGCGCATCGCGTTACCGTTTCGTTGATTGCGATTGCTTTTTTTCTATCAGTCTATTTAGTGTACGCCGTTGTTTGGCAAAATCAGCCGGCGGTGAGTGGTGATTTATATACCTGGGTCGTGTCAGGGCGCGCGCATTTTGCCATTGGTATTTTGTTGGATCGGCTGAGTGCGGTGATGGTGTGTATCGTCAGTTTTATTTCGTTGGCGGTGCATATTTATACCATTGGCTATATGGCGGATGATGACGGTTATCAACGTTTCTTTAGTTATGTGTCTTTATTTACGTTTGCGATGTTTACCTTGGTGCTGGCGAATAGTTTTTTGCTGATGTTTTTTGGTTGGGAAGGTGTGGGCTTTGTATCGTATTTATTAATTGGTTTTTGGTTTGGGCGTGATTCAGCGGTATTTGGCAGTTTAAAAGCGTTTATCGTCAATCGCGTCGGTGATGTCGGTTTCATTTTAGCGCTGGCGGCCATTTTGCTGATGTTTGGTTCTTTGGATTATGGCATTGTTTTTCCGCACGCAGCCAGCGTGGCGAATCAAACGATACGCGTATTGCCTGGCGTGACAGTGCCTGCGCTCGGTTTGATTTCCGTATTATTATTCATTGGTGCGATGGCTAAATCTGCGCAAGTGCCATTACATGTGTGGTTGCCTGAATCGATGGAAGGTCCGACGCCGATTTCTGCGTTGATTCACGCGGCCACCATGGTGACGGCGGGCATTTATATGATTGCGCGTTGTTCGTGGTTGTTTGAATATTCGCCGCATACCTTGAGTTTGATTTTGGTGTTGGGGGGTACGACGGCATTTTTCATGGGCATTTTGGCCATCAATCAAACGGATATTAAGCGCGTAATTGCGTATTCAACCATTTCGCAATTAGGCTATATGGCTGTGGGGTTGGGCGCTTCTGCGTATGATGCCGCTATTTTTCATTTAGTCACGCACGCATTTTTCAAAGCATTATTATTCCTTGCTGCGGGTTCGGTGATTCTTGCGCTGCATCATGAGCAAGATATGCGTAAGATGGGTGGTTTGGCGCGCCGCTTACCGATAACCTGTTTTACGTTTATTGTCGGTGCGTTGGCATTATCCGCGCTGCCGCCGTTTGCAGGTTTTTATTCAAAAGATGCCATTATTGAAGCCGTGCATTTATCGACAACGCCGGGTGCGCATTATGCTTATTATTGCGTATTGGCCGGTGCGTTCTTGACGCCGCTTTATATTTTCCGTGCGGTATGGTTGACTTTTTATGGCACGTATCGCGGCGAGCATGATGTCGGTCATGTAAAAGAATCGCCATGGGTTGTGACGTTTCCCTTGGTTTTATTGGCTATTCCCAGCGTGATTGCCGGTTATATATTGGCTGCGCCGATGCTGTATGACGCGCCCCGTTTGTTGGGCAACAGCATTTTTGTATTGCCGCAACATGCTATTTATGGCGAAATGGTCAGCAGTTGGCCGGGCGCCTGGCAAGCGGCATTGGCGGCGATTCATGCGCCGACTTTTTGGCTGGTGATTGTGGGTATTATTTTCTCCTGGTTGATCACCATGACCCTGCCACGTAGCGGCGAATTTTTCAAAAAACGTTTTCGTTTACTTGCGTGGATGATTGATAACAAATATGGTTTTGATGCATTAAATCAGCATATCTTGGCGCGTGGCGCGCGCGCACTGGGGCGCTTTTTTTATACGATCAGCGATTTAATTTTAATTGACGGTATATTTGTCAATGGCAGTGGCCGTGGCATACGTTGGTTGGCGCGCGTGTCGCGTCGTTTACAAACCGGCCATCTTTATCATTATGCATTTGCCATGGTCGCCGGCTTGGCGATCTTGTTGCTCTGGTTATTGTGGTGATGAAAATGGGCAAACTGCGCAAGACTTTTTAAGCCTGATTTGTCATAACTATTTGATTTTAAATGTTTTTTTTATTTTAAGCTCTGCCTGTCTGTGATGGCGTTCTTACCCTATCGGGATTTTGATACATGTTTTTTAATTCGATTATTTTGACATTATTGATTTGGTTCCCTGTATTGGGCGCGGTGCTTGCGTTGCTGATTGGCGATTCAGGCGGCAAGAACAGCGCGCGCACGATTGGTATTCTCGTGGCGGTTGGCAACTTGTTGTTGTGTATCCCCTTATATTTGGGTTTCGACACGAGCTCGTATGCGATGCAGTTTGTCGAAGACCATTTATGGATTCGCGCCTATCAAGTGCATTATGCGTTGGGCGTTGACGGCATTTCGCTGGCGATGATTATTCTCACCAACTTTACCGGTTTATTGGTTATTCTTGCTGGCTGTCAAGCGATTAAAACACATATTTCACAATATATTGCAGCTTTTTTGATTATGCAAGGTATGATGATTGGCGTGTTTGCGGCGACGGACGCCATTTTATTTTATGTGTTTTGGGAAGGTATGTTAATCCCCATGTATTTAAGCATTGGCATGTGGGGCAGTGCGAATCGTTCGTATGCATCGATCAAATTTTTCTTGTATACTTTTTTAGGCTCGATTTTAATGCTGGTCGGGTTTTTATATCTTTATATTCACACCGGCACATTTGATATCCGCCATTATTATGGTTTGGGGCTGAGTCCGCATGTGCAAATTTTATTGTTTTTTGCATTCTTATTTGCCTTTGCCGTCAAAGTACCGATGTGGCCGCTGCATACTTGGTTGCCAGATGCGCATACTGAAGCGCCCGCCGGTGGCTCAGTGGTCTTAGCCGCACTGATGTTAAAATTGGGTGTGTATGGTTTCTTGCGTTTTAGCATGCCTATCGTGCCGCAAGCGTGTGAACAATTGGCGTGGATGATGATCATTCTGTCGTTAATTGCGATTGTGTATATTGGTTTGGTCGCCATCGTGCAAACAGATATGAAGAAGCTGATTGCGTATTCTTCTATTGCGCATATGGGATTTGCCACGCTAGGGTGTTTTATGGTGTATGACATCATACGTCATACTCATAATTATTTAGATGCGTACATGAGTTTAGAAGGTGCGGTCGTACAAATGATTGCGCATGCGTTTGGTTCTGGGGCAATGTTCTTGGGTGTGGGGATGCTGGCGGATCGTTTTTACAATCATAGCCGTAATATTCGCGATTATGGTGGCGTGGCGCACAGTATGCCGATTTTTGCCGCATTTTACATGGTATTTGCGATGTCGAATGTCGGGTTGCCGGGGACGGCGGGATTTGTCGGTGAATTTATGGTGATCATGAGCGCTTTCCATGCACACTTTTTCATTGGTTTTATTGCCGCGTTGACCTTGGTATTGTCCGCCAGTTATACCTTATGGATGTATCGCCGTGTATTTTTTGGTCCGGTCGCCAATACCCATGTGGCAGCCATGTCGGATATGCATGGCTTGGAAACGATTAACTATATTTTATTGGCGATAGGGGTATTTGCTTTGGGCTTGTATCCTGCGCCTATCTTAAATTTATTGCATGCCACCGTCGGTCATTTGTTATTACAGAGTTTGCCGATTGCGCCGATGGCCTTACCGGTGACAGGGGTTTAAGATGAACAATATATTAGTGATGCCCAACTGGATTGTGATTGCGCCAGAAATTTTTTTACTGATCTGTGCCTGTCTTGCCATGTTGGTGGATGTATTTGCCAAACGGCGCATTTTGACATATTTAGTCGCGCAAGCGGGTTTATTGGGTGCGTTGTTATTGACGATTTATCAATATTTTCATTTTAATCAGCCGCTGATTTGCTTAGGGGGTGAATATGTTTATGATCGTCTCGCCATTTTGACGCGTAGTTTCGTATTATTGACATCGATATTTGCGTTTATTTATGCGCGGCAATATTTGAAGGGCCGTCATGTTGCGGGTGCAGAATATTATATTCTGGGACTATTTTCCATTTTGGGTATGTTGGTGATGGTGGCGGGTGCCAGTTTTCTAACGATTTATTTAGGACTGGAATTATTATCTTTAGCGCTTTATGCCATGATCGCGTTGGATAAAACCTCGGGGCGTGCTGTTGAAGCCGCGATGAAATATTTCGTCATGGGGGCGATGGCATCGGGTTTATTATTATTTGGCATTTCTTTAGTGTATGGCGCAACCGGTTCAATTAGCTTGGCCGAAATCGGCACACTATTACCCGCGGCGTCTCCCGCGGCGACCAGTTTAGCGTTGGCGGGCATGGTCTTTATTTTGGTAGGGTTGCTGTTTAAATTTGGCGCGGTGCCATTTCATATGTGGGTGCCGGATATTTACGAAGGTTCACCGACGTGTATCACTTTATTCATTGCGTGTGCACCTAAGATTGCAACATTTTGTATTGCCACGCGCATTTTGGCCGTGGGTTTACCCTTGACGGCGGTGCATTGGACGCAAGGCTTGATTGCTGTCGCGATTCTTTCTATGTTTGCTGGTAATATTCTGGCGATTGCGCAAACAAATTTGAAACGTATGTTAGCGTATTCATCGATTGCGCATATGGGCTATATGCTATTGGGTTTGGTGGCAGGGCCGGCCTCGACGTATGGTTACACCGCCGCTTTATTTTATATTGTGACGTATGTATTAGTGGCAGCCGGTGCGTTTGCGGTCATTGCGTTGTTAGCGCATGAAGGGGCAGAGTTCGATCAGTTGAGTGATTTCCGTGGCTTGAATGCGCGGAGTCCGTGGTTGGCGTTTTTAATGTTATTACTGATGTTTTCGATGGCGGGCGTGCCGCCGACGGTCGGTTTCTTTGCAAAATTAGGCATTTTAGAAACGCTGGTGCAGGCACATTTTGTTTGGTTGGCGGCGCTGGCATTATTATCCGCAATCATCGGCGCGTATTATTATTTAAAAGTGGTCATGCTGATGTATTTTGAAGAACCGGATCAGCATGTTTCACATCGTAAGCTGGCGTTAACGCGTGGTTCGATGGCGGCAGTTACCATTAATGCATTTGCTGCTTTGTTGTTAGGGTTATTTCCCAGCAATCTGATTGATTTGTGCCAGATTTATTTTAAATGATGGTAACTATTCAGATGGCTACTCGGGCAAATAGCTCGCCGGCGTCACGCCACTTAAGGGGGAGAATCGCGATTCTCCCCCTTAAGAAAAAACGGCAGGAAAGCCGTTTTTGACGCACAAAGTGCGCCCGAAGGGTGAGCCTCCAAGGACGGAG
>VFKI01000033.1 GCA_009885665.1 Gammaproteobacteria bacterium | reverse complement strand
GCGATTTTTCTTCTTCCGGTACGCTTATATCTGACACCACGCTGGGCGCAATCTGTCAAAGTTATTTATGCGCAGAGCCTTACGTGTAAACATAGTGTTAACCATTTGATGGGTATACTCTCCAAAAGTAACACTTTATGCGGGTATAGCCCACAATTAGTTAGGTCGCGGGTGGAGGATGGTTAGGTTATAATTCGGCGGTATAATTCAGCGGTACTAATTTAATAAAGCGTATGAACAGACAGCCGAGTCCTTAAATATAAAATACTTTATTAATCAATAAGTTGCAAAAAAAATAGCATAAAAAGTCTTCAGCAGTTTGATGATTTTCAGCGTATCAACTTAAATCGCCGCCGTGGTTTTATATTCGGCAGGTTGCGGTAAAAATTTCTTGTCCAGTAAAAAGTCGAGGTAAACACGTAGCGCGGCATCGCCAATGACCGGGTAAGGAATATTGATTTTTTCGAGCAATTGTTGGGTATTATCCATAGCAGTGGGTGGTGTTTCAGGCGGTGTTGGCAAGGATAAGTAATGCGGTAGGAATGGGTATAACGCATTATCACGTCCTGCGGCCGCCAGTTTTTGTAGCCATTCAGCATGGGGTACGCATTTGATACGATAGCCTTGCTGCGCAAACCAATTCATAAAATCTACCCACAATAAGCCAAGTGGATTATCTAAATGATATACGCCACACTTGCTCGGTTGATGGCTGGCGATCCCTACAATTGCGCGACTGATAAAATCGACGGGTAACAGGGTTATGCTTTCTTTCCAATCCGGCGCAACACCTAATTGTATACAGCCTTTTACCAACAATAATAATGCATCATTTAAATTGGTAATGCCGGTTTTGACTTCACCTAAAATATAACCGGAACGGAAGATCTGTATCGGTAAACCGCGTTGCATGGCTTGTACCAGTAAACGTTCTGACACCCATTTACTTATAGCATACCCACCATATAAACCTGTTGCATGCGGTTCTGGCCAACTCTCAGCGAAGCGGCCATTTGTATCCAGCGTGCTAGCGGCTGATAGCGTGGAGACATAATAAATCGGTTTATCATGCCCCTGCGTGGCAAAGCGTATGACTTCAATCGTGCCTTGTACATTACTGCCGCGTAAATGGGTATATGCAGCCATCGTGTTGACCTGCGCGCCACAGTGATAAATGCAATCCACTTTTTTGACTAGATTGTCGTATAATTCTGCCGGCAAGCCAAATTGATGCAAACTAATATCGCCGGGAATCAATGCGATACGACGATTTGCGAGTGATACATCCGCACTCAAGCCAAATTGTTCTAGTTGCATCATCATCCGCGAGGCGATTGTTTCAAATCCGCCCTTGCGAATCAAGCAATAAATTTTAGCTTCGGTATTTTGTAACAAATCACGTAGCAAGAATAATCCCAAAAAGCCTGCCGCGCCGGTCAACAAGATTTCTTTAGGTTGGTTGAGGTGCGAACGCAAAATTTTGGTTGGCATGATATCGTCATTTAAAATGACATCGCGACTGATTTCTTCTTGAATACGGCTATTGTCAGTAAATTTCTCGCCATTAGAATCAATGTATTCTGCCATAATGGGGATAAACGGTAGATCAAATAAAATTTTAGCCGGAATGGCAAGCTTGAATTTTTCCAGTAGTTTCACAGATAAGTGCGCAACTTTTAATGAATTACCCCCTAAATCAAAAAAATTGTCGGTCATACTCATGGTGGGAATGTCGAGCACTTCACACCAAATATCACTGATAGCTTGCTCGGTTGCATTACGCGGTGCCACGTGGGTTCTTTCCAACAAACGTTCGAAATCTTGCGGCGGGGGCAGTGCTTTCCAATCAATTTTACCATTAAAAGTCAAGGGTAAACGTGGTTGAATGCTGAACACACTGGGAATCATATATTCAGGCAATTTTTTCTTGAGCGCTTTTTTCAGATTACGTTTAGCTGCAGCACTTTGCAACGTATCCATTAGATTGTGCGTAGCGAGATAAAATTCTATGCTTTTTTTCAATAAGGGTTGTTGTTTTTCATTTTGGTCAAAATGCACGCCAGCACGTTGTTCATATCGCCAGGCAATTTGACCGGTTAACCAAGTTGGATCGCTGCTACCCGGTAGTTTTATATTGATACGAATCTTTTGGCCGACGACAGTATCATCTGGAATACTGCTGATAGCAATCCCTTCGCGCGAAATATCTTCACTGTAGATTTGGTGATATTGACTACCCTCGGCGCCTAATAAACAACGTTCTTGCCAAGGAACACGTATACGCTCAAGGTTCGGCACCAGCCACGCAACTAACGTTTTTTGTCCAGAGACATTTTCGCGCGCTAATACCATAACCTCATTGACGTCAGGATATTGACTCAAAGCTGCTTCAATTTCACCTAATTCAATGCGATAACCGCGAATTTTAATTTGATGATCGAGACGTCCAATATATTCGATCGAACCATCCGGTAACCACCGCGCTAAATCCCCAGTACGATAAAGCCTTGCCGCTGGATTATCACTAAAGATGTCTGGCACAAATTTTTCACGCGTGAGTTGTGCGCGATTAAAATAGCCTGGTGATAAATTGATGCCACCAATCAGTAATTCACCGATACAGCCCGGCGGCACGCGCTGCAAATGCGCATCAACAATATGGCAATATACATTATGTAACGGTTTACCGATTGGTGGTGGCAGATGTTGGCAAGGTTGTTGGTCAAGCGCTAAATTAGCACTGAAAATTTTATGATACGTTGTTTCAATGGTGCCTTCAGTCGGTCCATAGGTATTCCAAATATCAAAGGTAAAGACTTGCTTAGGATAGTGGGAAATCGATTCGCCACCAATTTTAATAAGACGCAATTGTGGCACCGCAGGCCAAGGTAAATTAAATAGAATTTGACCATACGCTGTCGGCAGATCACATATCGTGATTTTGCTAGTAGCTAACCAGTCCAGAAATTGGTTAGGTGAAAGTTTGTTGCTATCATCAATAATATGAATGCTGGCGCCGACGGCGATGGTCGGCAATACTTCACAAAAAAATGCATCAAATCCAGCAGAATTAAATTGCGACGCACGATCGCACGCTTGTAAACGAAAGTGCGTTTTATACCAGTGCGCTAAATTAGTAATGCTGATATGGTTGATCATGACGCCTTTGGGGTGCCCCGTGGTGCCTGAGGTATAAATGATATAGGCAATATCTTCCTTGTTTTTATTTAGCAAAGTGTTCAAGGGTGTCGTGGGGAAGGATTTCAGTTGGCCGGCGTGTTCATCAAGCACTGTTGTGCGATATAGAAAATCCTGCGGAATGCGTTGTGTGTTATTAACAAGAATGAGGTGCGCGGTGCAATCATTTAAAATAAATTGAATGCGATCATCGGGATATTTCGGATTAATTGGAACGAATACCACGTCCGCCTTGAAAATGCCAAGCATAGTGGCAATCAATAAAGGTGAGCGCTCCATTAATACAGCGACAGTGTCCCCAGCGCGCAGATTTTTTTTATGTAAAAAATGGGCAATTTGATTGGATAGCGCATCCAATTGTTGATAATTCATGATCGTTTCATGATATGACACGGCGAGCGCTTGTGGCGCTTGAAGTGCCATGCGGGTAAATTGTTCATGTACGCTTGCAAGAACGCCACCCTGTGTCAGTGCGACGACATGCGGCTGACTGAAGCACGTTAGTTTTTCATGGTCTGCTGGCGTGAGTATTGAAAAATGACTGACCGCTTGATTCGGTGTTGCTACGATTTTAGCGATGATTAACAGCAAATGTTCAATTAACTGCGCATGACTTTCAGCAGTAAAAATGTGCGAAGCGCTTGCTAATGCAAGTGTATCGGTTTGCTGTGGGCAAACCCGTAATACCAAAGGATGATCAGCCGGGCTACATGGCAAGCTAACGGCATTGATGTCGCCTGCCGTAAGCAGTAATAAATAACGATCAAAACCACCGGGGAGTGTGGCTTGCGCAAGCGTGGGTAATTGCGCGCGACTGGTGCGCAGCTGGACGTTCATTTGCTTGCAAAAATCAAGTAATGTGATGCCAATGCAGGCAGTTTCTTCACTGCAAGTTGTCGGCGACGTTGCGGCTGTTGCGGGTTCCAGCTGTGAGCGTACCGGCATGAAGGGGAGGGTGATTTGCTTGTCAATCGTTAATTCACCACTACCAAATAACAGATCATTGGCAAGCGCCATGCGGTTGAGCAACAAGGCCCACGCACTATAAATAAGCGTCAGCGGTGAAAGGTGTTGTTGGCTGGTAAATTGCTGTATGGCAACACTCAATTCAGCCGTGAGCGTGAGCGTGTCATAGTGCCAAGGATCGGCTTTTTCTTTTTTATTTTGAATATCGCAAGCATAACCTTCAAAGCTGATATGGGGTTGAGCGGTAAATTCACCGATAAGGGTATCCCAGTAGCTTGTCATTTTTTTCTCCCATGGAGATGCTATACGCTATTCCAATTTATTTATCTGAGATACTATACGAGGAGCGCATTGAGCGCCTTATCATGGCTTCGTCGCAAAAAGCGCTCCTCGCAATGACGGCTTATGCAAAATTGACGGCCACGGTGCCAATTAAATGCCAATCTCTCAGCGGTGCTGGATCAGCAGAATGACCATTGGTATCTGTCCATTGCAAACCGATAGTATAATTGCCTATACCTTTGGTCACTTGCAGGTTATAGTCATTGTAACTGCTTAAGCCATTGTCATAACTTAACACGCCAGGCTTGTGCGCATCATTTAAATCATAATGCCCTACGCCGCCAGAAACCGTGACGTTTTCAAGACCTAACGCATATTTAGCTGGTACGTCTTGCTTAAATCCAAGATTATAATAGATGCCATTATAATGACTGTTATATACATTATTTGAATAAGCAATTTGCGCGGTGATAAAATACCAATGCGCATTGGCAATGCCTTCATTGTAACTGGCGCCTGCTTTCGGATAATTGTAGCGATCCAGATTGATATCATAAGTGAAATGATCACCGATGGGATTGCTGATACCGATAATGGTATCCATTTCTAATGTAGCGGTGTAACCTTGGGCATCCTGAAAATTAACATTCGACCCCCATAGATTGGCGTAAATACCCGAGGATAGAAAAGTATAGGTTAATCCCCCTTGCACCGCTGGCAAGTTATCAGAAACGCTCACGCCGCGAAATACATAATTCGAAGTAATCGTAAAGTTGCCAGACAGTGGGCTGATGCGCGTATCTGCTGCTGTTGCTGCAACAGGCATCGTCGCTTCTGCTTTATAATTAGGTGCCATGCTGAGCGGATTAGTCGATGCATCTGTATCAGCTAAGGCGGGAAGCGAAATCGTGATGAGTGAACTCGCGAGTAACACGGTAAACAATTTTTTCATGCCGTACTCCTGTATCGGTAAATGTTTAAAAATGTCAGTATCTGTTCAAATTGACGATCTCCCATCGCGTAAAGTCAAGTTGCCTCTGGCCTCGCGGGTGTTTTTTGGAGATTGTGCTGAATGGTTACCTAAAAATGTAATATTACGCGGTGGCGGTCGTCGTTTTCTCCAATTTAACAAATTGTTCTCTCACTTTAGCATCAGGCAGTGGCCGGCTTAAATAATATCCTTGCACGATATCGCAGTCATGATCCGCCAAGAATTGCATTTGTTCCGCTGTTTCCACACCTTCAGCGACCACTTTCATTTTCAAACTGTGTGCAAGTGCAATAATACCCATGGTAATCGCTTCATCATCTTTGCTGCTTGGAATGCCTTTGATAAATGACTGGTCAATTTTTAAGATTGACACGGGGAAACGTTTTAAATAACTAATAGAAGTATAACCGGTGCCAAAGTCATCCATGGCAATGCTGACACCCATATCGCGAATATCTTTTAATTTATTAATACCTTCTTGTACGTCATCCATCACCGCCGTTTCGGTAATTTCTAATTCAAGATAACGCGGTTCCAAGCCTGTTTCTGCTAAAATGGTTTTGACTTTTTCAGCAATATCTTGATGGCGGAATTGTTTCGGTGATAAATTGACCGCAACGGTAATAGGGGTATAACCTGCTGCTTGCCAAGCTTTATTGGCACGGCAGGCTTCCCATAATGTCCACTCACCAATTTGTAGAATAAGTCCTGTTTCTTCAGCTAAGGGTATAAATTTAGCAGGGCTGACCATGCCAAGGGTAGGGCTTTCCCAGCGAATCAAGGCTTCAACCCCTTTCACGATGCCTTCCTTAACATCTAATTTGGGTTGATAATTCAATACAAATTCATTATTTTTAATAGCGAGCCGCAATGCAGCTTCTAGTTTAGCGTGTTCATCTGCGGCTTCATTCATGGCCTGGGTAAAGAATTGGCAAACACCACCGCCACTACGTTTTGCTTGATACATCGCGATGTCGGCATTGCGCTGCAAATCTTCCAGTGTTTTGCCATGTTCTGGATAGACGCATATACCAATACTTGCAGTGAAATAAAATTCATGACTATCCACTTTGGTGGGCTTTTCACAGGCGGCAATCATTTTTTTGGCAATATTTTCAATTTGCCGAGCTTCACTGATGTCTTGCAATAAAATAATAAACTCATCTCCGCCGAGGCGCGCCAGAATATCGTCAGGACGCAATGCTGCGGAAAAACGGCTGGCAATTTCTTTTAATACTTTGTCACCAATGCTGTGGCCAAAAGCATCGTTAATAGCTTTGAAGCGATCGAGATCGACAAATAAAATTGCCAAATGCGATCCATTACGTCCAGCACGGCTGATAGCTTTGTTTAACATTTCATTGAAATAAACACGATTCGGTAAGCTCGTCAAGCCATCGTAATGCGCGAGACGCACCAGATGCTCTTTGTGAATAACCAATTCTTTTTCAACTGTGCGCCGTTCCTGAATTTCTTGCTCCAATTTAACATTGGTTTTCTTTAGTTCTTCAGTACGCTGTTCAACGCGCTGTTCCAATTTGCTTTGTGATGCTTCGATGACACCAAGCATACGGTTAATTTCACTCGATACTGTGGAGAGTTCATCATGACCCGTATCATCGACACGACGTGATAATTCGTTGCGACTGCCGATTTCTGCCACATCTTTATTTAGCTTTTCCAAGCGACGAATGATCAGTAAGCGCAACATGCCCATCATGAGCAGCGAGAAGATGATGCCTAATACAACAAAGCTGATGAGGAAGTAATTGATCGCTTCCCGCCCCGTTTGATAAATGGCGCGTGGCGCAGTTTCTTGGAACATCGCGATGGGTTTACCGTAAATGTCACGGATAACGGTATAACCTTGCAAAGTGTCTGTGTTTATATTTTCACTATAATGTCCGGTTTTATTATTTGAAATGGTTTGGAAAATCTTATCTAGCGGTGAATTAGGTGAAAATAAAGAGGGTGTGAATAATTTTAACTGCAGTTTAGTCTGGTTTTCAATTTTTTGTACGATTTTATCAGAGATGAAACGACCGGTGACTGTGGCGCCGATGGGGGGCTGTGTCTTGTCGCCATTGGTAATTGCGACAGCTGCCGTCATCATCACGCCTTGCGGTAATAAAATGTAACCGCGCATATCTTTGTTGGGATTTGTGCGTGATAATAATAAGCTGTTGGGGTAAAGGTATTTGTCGAGGTCAGTCGGGTAAGCAACAAATGCACCGCTGCCATTGGTGTCGACTGCGAGCCCCATTATCAATTTGCCCTCTTTATTCCAATACGTTAATACATTAATGGTCGAATTTAAGAAGGCTGTCATATTGATATTGCCGGGAATAAATTGCGGCTCTTTGCCTTGCATGAAGGCGTACAAGTCATCCCAGTGCGACCAGTCGGAAGAAAAGGTATAGAGGGAGTAATCGAGTTGGTCAAGCGCTTGATCGACGCGACCCAGGTCTTGGTCAGTGTGTTGTTGTTCGAGCTTGATGAAGCTGCGCATTAAGAGCATTTTTGAACTGGCGTAAGTGATGGCCATAAAGACCAGCCATGCAACGCCAATGCCGATGAGAACCTTGTTACGCAGTTTCATTGCCACCCTCCCTGGGGACATGATTTTGGTATCTACTACAAAAAAATAGGGTAGAAAGCGTAGTGAGTACCACAGTATCCCGTCCATTGTAAGCTGATTTGTTACAAGCGTGCAACAAGCACATCAGAACGCGCTTTTAAGCGTTTTTCAGCGGCCGCACCTGCAAAAAGCAAGTAAAGAGTTAGTTTCGGCTAAGTAATTCGCGCATTTTAGCTTTAATCATATCAATGGCAATTCGGTTGCCGCCACCGCGCGGTACAATCAAGTCAGCGTAACGTTTTGTGGGCTCGATAAACTGCAAGTACATCGGGCGAACAGTTTCTTCATATTGGCTAATGACGGAATCCAGTGAGCGACCGCGCTCCTGCATATCACGCTTCATACGGCGAATGAGGCAAATATCTAATGCGGTTTCCATAAAAATACGAATATCCATCAATTCACGTAGCTTGCGATCAACGAATAATAAGATCCCTTCGAGAACGATAATGGTGTGCTGGCCGATATGGCGCGTGGTGTGCTCGCGCTGATGCATTGCGTGGCTGTAAATCGGGATATCCACTTCTTTGCCTGTTTGTAGCGCGACCAATTGTTTATATAATAAGTCATGATCGAGCGAGTCGGGGTGATCATAATTCATTTTGGCGCGTTCTTCAAAAGGGATGTCGCTACGATCGCGATAATAAGCGTCTTCTGAGATAACAACCACGCGGTCGGAGCCCAGTTCGTTGACGATGGTGTTGGCGAGCAAGCTCTTGCCAGAAGCTGAAGCGCCAGCAATACCTATAATAATCGGCTTTTGGGGCACGTTTAACTCCTTATGAAGTAATTATTCAACCCCCATCGCGTAAAGTCTGTTGGGGGAGCGAGCAGTTACCTTATTAATATATATAGTGCGCCATTGCCGCCGTGGCGCGCTTGAGCACTGGTGAAAGCTAAGACGCAACTTGCTTCACGTAGCCAATGATTCAAGCGGTTTTTCAATATAGGCGGTTTGCCGCGGTGACCTTTGCCATGCACAATTAATACGTGGCGATATTTCCTCGCGCGACAGTGCGACAGAAAGCGGCTCAAGGCATCGCGAGCTTGATCTGCTGTCATACCATGTAAATCGAGCTTGGTCTCGATAGTATATTGGCCTTGACGAAATTTGCGAAGTGTTTTTTGATCCAGTTCACTGCGGGCGAAGTCCAGTGCGTCATCGCTATTGACGGGCGTATATTTTTCATAATCAGAAAAAGTGTAATGTAGCGGAAAATCATCTTCATGCGGATGTGGATAGCGACGTCGCGCAGGTGGGCGCGTGGGGGTGGATGTCACTTTGGTGTGGGTGTGACGCTTGACGCCGCGCAGCACGGTGTTGAGCAAGTCTTTGTCGGTGAATGGGGTGGCTTTTGTCATGGCTAAAACATAATAGCATGGTAAGGGCTTGCGCGTGGACAGGATTCCTCTATAATTAACCCCTTTTTTCGGTAATTCTGTTGTATTCTTTAAATGATTTGCAACTATTCAGATGGCTACTCGGGCAAATAGCTCGCCGGCGTCACGCCACTTAAGGGGGAGAATCGCGATTCTCCCCCTTAAGAATCCCCCATCGCGTAAAGTCAGGTTGCACCTGGCCTCGCTGGTGTTTTTCGAAGATTTTGCTGAATGGTTACCGTGGTGTTTTATAATGGGTTCATTCGTGTTGCCGATCGTTGCTTTTAAAGATAACTATATTTGGTTATTGCGTTCATCTGTTGCCGCGCAGTGTGTGTTGGTCGACCCGGGCGATGCGGCACCGGTGCTTGATGTGTTGCAGCAATTATCCTTGTCGCCCACAGCAATTTTGTTGACGCATCATCATCATGATCATGTTGGCGGCGTAGCGGTATTAAAAGAAAAATATCCGCATTGTCTTGTTTATGCGCCAATCGAGGATGCGGCTAAAATAGCCATAGTGGATAAACGCGTAGGGGATGGCGAAAATATTGCGAGTGATGTGGGTTGCTTTGCTGTGATGGCGATTGCGGGGCATACCTTGGGGCATATAGCGTATTATGGTGCGGGTAAGTTATTTTGTGGCGATACGTTGTTTGCGGCGGGGTGTGGCCGTGTATTTGAAGGCACGATGGCGCAAATGTATACGGCATTACAAAAGATTGCCGCACTGCCTGATAGCACAGAAATATATTGTGGCCATGAATATACCGAAAAAAACGTACAATTTGCCCGTTTAGTTGAGCCTGATAATCAAGTAATTATTGCCTTACAACAGCGCGTCGTGCAGCTTCGCCAAAAAAATCAACCGACATTACCTTCTACGCTTGCGATTGAAAAAGCAACCAATCCGTTTTTGCGTTGTGACGTAATGACAATTCGCGCGCGTGTCGAAAAACATTTTTCCATGCGCTGTCAGAGTGCATTAGATGTTTTTAGTGCGTTACGGCGCTGGAAAGATGCGTTTTGATTTATTGTTAGTCGGGTTATCGATCTTCTCTCGTGTGCCATAAGCGCAACAAATAAATGCACGCGCCTTGAATTTCATAGCGTAATTCATAATGCCCAATCAATAGGCGTCGCACATCGCGGGGCAAAAAAGCTTCTAATTGTTGGCCTATGCGGGGGTGTTTAACGAGCTTGCTGGGTGCATGGCTAAGTGATTGTATGACTCGGGCAGCCGCTTGCTTATTGGTAGGCGCTAGAAAATCATATAGTCGATCCAAATCGGATACCGCGTGCGATGTCCATAGCAGCTTCATTTGTTCTCCTTGGGCACAGGAAGACGCTGTTTCTTGCTCAGGCTTTCGGCCCAAGCCAGTACTGCCTGATGATCGATGGTATGTCCGGCATCTACATCTGCGAGCGCTTCCAGTGTGAGTTGGTGCCGCTCTTCTTCTAGTGTTACCCAAGCTGTCAGCGCTTGCTTGATGATCCAGCCGCGGGGGCGTTCTAGCCGTTCTGCCATTTGGTCTACTTTTTTTACCAAAGAAACAGGCACATGGGCGGTGAGGACTTTTGTTGCCGCATGAGGGTTTGCCATAAAATTTTCCTCGTATAATTACGTTAAATCATATACAATCATAGTGATTAAAACTGATTATTGCAAGGCATTGCGCTTCGATGCGTTTTATCCGCTCATCGATGTCATTACGTAGATTGCTAACTATATTTATGCGCAGAGCCTTAACGAAGCGTTATCGAAAAAGACAAAGGTGCGAATGTCGGATCTATAGTTACGTTTTTTCATGAATTAACGTTTGATACATCTGTTGATAATGGGCAAATCTGTTCGGCGCAATTTTTCCTGCCGCCACAGCGGCCTGGATTGCGCAAGCGGGTTCGTGCATGTGCACGCAATTTCTAAACTTACATTCGCCAATAAAAGGCTTGAATTCAACAAAGCCTTGCAGCAGTTCTTGCCGTGTCAATTGCCATAAACCAAATTCGCGTACGCCAGGCGAGTCGATGAGGCTGCCGCCATTCGGTAAATGATAGAGGCGCGTGGTGGTGGTCGTATGGCGGCCGAGACCGCTATGATCCGATACTGCGCCGGTGCGTACTCGCGCTTCACCGGTGAGCGCGGCAACCAATGAAGATTTGCCGACACCCGAAGGCCCCGTTAATGCGACAGCGCGGTGGTTAATTTGCGTAGCGAGCGCCATTAATGTTTCTGGTTGATAAATGCTGGTAAATAGTATGTCATACCCAATACGCCGATAGACATTGAGGCGCGCATGAAGGGTGTCGCACTGCCCAGTGTCGAGTAAATCGGTTTTATTAAAAATAATGAGTGGCGTTAATTTTAATATTTCGGCGGCAATTAAATAGCAGTCCAGGTTGTTTTCTGACAGGATCGGCGGCGGCGCAGTGACTATTAATAAACAATCGATATTGGCGGCAATCAGTTTGCGTTTATGGGCGTTTTCGAGGCGGTAGAGTAACGATTTGCGTGGCGCGTGGCCGGTGATGACGCCGCTGCCATCAGATTGTAATTGCCAATAGACATGATCGCCCGTAATGACAGTGTCGGCATTTTTCCGCACATGACACGCGATTCGCTGGCCGGTGCTATCTTCAATTTCAGCTGTTGCACCGGCAACGGTGACCAGTAAGCCGCTTAATTCCGTCATATTGATGCACGCCCATCGCTAAAGCTCGATATGATATCATCGGTTGCCTCAATAAGGTATCTGCCCTATCTTTTGTAATAGATGCTAATCATAGTTATCAATACGCTTGGATAAACAATGCAAATCTATCTTGTGGGTGGCGCAGTGCGCGATAAATTGCTGAATCTCCCGGTCAAAGAGCGTGACTGGGTGGTGGTGGGCGCGCGTGCCGAGACATTATTACGTATGGGTTATCAGCCGGTTGGACGCGATTTTCCCGTATTTTTACATCCGCAAACCAAAGAAGAATATGCCTTGGCGCGGCTAGAGCGTAAGATTGCGCCGGGCTACAGCGGGTTTAGCTTTGATGCAGCGCCAACGGTGACGCTTGAAGAAGACTTAATGCGTCGTGATCTGACCATTAATGCCATGGCGGAAACGGCTGACGGTCAATTGATTGATCCATTTGGCGGTGCGATCGATTTAGAGAATCGTCTTTTACGCCATGTGTCAGCAGCGTTTGCAGAGGATCCGGTGCGTATTTTGCGTGTTGGTCGGTTTGCTGCGCGATTTGCTTATTTGGGTTTCAAAGTAGCGCCGGCAACGCAGCAATTGATGCGCCATATGGTTGAGATAGGCGAAGTGGCTGCGCTGGTGGCGGAGCGCGTGTGGAAGGAATTGGAGCGTGCGTTGGCTGAGGCGCATCCGACGGAATTTTTCTTTGTGTTGGCGGCGTGTGGTGCTTTGCCCGTGTTGTTTCCGCTCAAGATCATGCAGGCGGAGTCTATTGCTGCCTTACAGGCGGCCGTCAGCCAGTCGGGCGAGCCGCTGATTCGTTTTGCTGCTTTATTACATTTATTGAATGACGTGGAGTTGGCTGCGTTGTGTCAACGTTATCGTATTCCCACGGCCTATCGTGATTTGGCGCGCTTGGTGGCGCGGCATTTAAATGCGTATCAACATGCGCTGACTTTATCGGCAGCAGCGATGCTGGCGTTATTGCAAGCGCTAGATGTTTTTCGCCGGCCGCAACGTTTTGAGCAATGGTTGCTTGCCTGTGGCGCGTGTGTTGCGGGGGAGGCGGCGCCTATCGCAGCGCATTTGCGAGGGTGTGTGCGCGCGGCGCACACTGTTGATGCGGCGGCGATTGCGCAACACTATAGTGGTCAAGCAATTGCCGCGCAAATACGCGCTGCGCGACTTGAGAGAATTGCTGGTTTTCTAATGGATTAACATATGATAGTGTGGCACTTTATTTGAGCTTCCTTTAAGGAGAGTCGCGTGAAATTGAATAACGTCGTGTTGATGGGTTTGATGGTAGCGGGCAGTCTGATTTCTGCAAGTGGCGCATATGCTGCTCAGTTGGATACAGCGCAAAAGCAACAAGTGGAAGGCGTGGTGCATGATTACTTAGTCAAGAATCCACAAGTGATGATGGATTCGCTGATGACGTATCAGGCAAAACAGCAAGCGGAACAAATGGATAAAGCGATTAAGAAAGTCGAGTTGGCGTCACGTCAAAATGCCGAAGCAATTTTCAATGACGCGAGCGATCCAGTCGTCGGTAACCCGAAAGGCAAGGTGACGTTAGTCGAATTCTTCGACTATCAATGTAGCCATTGCATTGCAATGCATCCAACCATCGATGCATTAATGAAAAAATATCCTGATTTGCGCGTGGTTTACAAGGAATTCCCTATCCGTGGGCCGGTGTCAGAAGAAGCTTCGCGTGTTGCGTTGGCTGCTGGCTTGCAAGGCAAATATCAAGCATTACACAGTGCGTTGATGGATGCGGCGGGTAAGGGGCAGTTAACGGAAGAGGGCATTTACAAAATTGCGGCGAGTGTCGGTTTAAACGTGGATAAATTAAAGGCGGATGCTAAGTCGCCCGCGATTGATAAGCAAATTAAGGCGGATTATCAGTTAGCGCAGACCTTGGGTTTGTGGGGTACGCCGGCGTTGTTTGTCGCCAAGTCGACTGTTAAGAACAATGCAGCTGTGGGTCCCGTGTTTGTGCCAGGTGAAGAAGATGAAGCGACCTTGGGACAAAGATTGGTTAAGCTTGGCGCATAGTATATTTGTAGACGCCTTTGCATAATTCGAATCCGCTGCGTAACCGGCGGGTTTTTATTTATCCTATTGCGTATTGCGGTCTTGGCTTTAATGCGATATTATGTCGCCTCGATTGCGGGGTGGAGCAGCCTGGTAGCTCGTCGGGCTCATAACCCGAAGGTCGTTGGTTCAAATCCAGCCCCCGCTACCAATTTGGACAAAGACAAAAAACCCCAGCTGGGGTTTTTTGTTTTCTGGCTAGTGCTCTGTCAATCTTTAATCTTAGGGTTGGCGCAAGATGGTGATCACACCCTAAGATTAAAGATTGACAGAGCACTAGACTAAATGGGCTATATTCGGCATTGCGCGCCAAAATATTTTTTGCATAAGTCGATGCAAAAATACGTTTTAAAGCGCGATGTTGGGTACGCCCATTTTTTATACGTTAGGTAAAGAATAATGACAGCAACTGTATTGAATGATCAGCTGGCCGCGACTATCATCGCCATGGGGTATGAATTTGTGGGCTGCGAAATGCAGCGTCAGGGGCGACAGACTTTGCTGCGTATTTATATTGATCGCGCGCTGGTTGGTGTGACGTTAGAGGATTGTACTGCGGTCAGTCGTCAGCTAAGTGCGATGCTAGATGTGGAAGATCCCATGCCGGGACAGTATGTTTTAGAAGTTTCGTCACCAGGACTGAACCGGCCTCTGTTTACGTTGGCGCATTATCAGCGTTTCGTGGGGAGTCAGGTTAAGCTACGTGTGTCTTCACCTGTGGAAGGGCGTAGCAGTTGGTTGGGGCGAATAGACGCAGTGGTTGAGGAGATAATTCATCTGCTGCCGGATGCGACACCGGAGCAGGTGATTCATATTCCATTTGCGCTGATCAGCAAGGGGCACATTATTGCTGATATTAAGATTGGGGCAGGTAAAGGGGTTTCAGGCGCACATTAATTCATTTATTTTATGCAGCGGTAGGGCGGGTTGACATGAACAAAGAAATTTTACTGGTCGTTGAAGCGGTTTCAAATGAAAAAGGCGTTGCCAATGACGTGATTTTTGCGGCAATTGAAGCAGCCCTCGAGATGGCAACTCGCAAGCGTGCAGGCCAAGAACTAGACGTTAAAGTGACGATTAACCGTAAAACCGGTGATTATGACACGCTGCGTAAGTGGCGCGTTATTCCTGATCCTCAGCCAGGTCAAATATTCGAACCTGATTTAGAAACAGGTGAATTGCCAGCAAATGCGCCGGATGAAGGCGTTGCACGCTTAACGTTGACTGAAGCGCGCGAACGTAAAGCGGATGCCAACGTGGGTGATATTTTAACTGAGGCGATGGAATCGGTAGAGTTTGGCCGCATCGCTGCACAAAAGGCTCGCCAGGTCATTATTCAAAAGGTTCAAGAAGCCGAGCGCGCGCAATTGGCTGCTGCATGGCGCGATCGTATTGGCACCTTGGTGAGTGGTGTCGTGCGTAAAGTGACGCGTGAATTTATCGTGCTGGACTTGGGTAATAATGTTGAAGCGATGATGTCGCGCAGTGAAATGTTGCCGCACGAAGCCGTACGCATGAATGATCGCTTGCGTGCTTATTTATATGAAATTTCCACTGAAACGCGTGGTCCACAGCTGCATATCAGTCGTACGCGACCTGAAATGTTGATTGAATTATTCCGTGTCGAAGTGCCAGAAATCAGTGAAGAAGTCATTGAAATTAAAGCAGCAGCCCGCGATCCGGGTGTGCGCGCCAAAATTGCGGTTAAAACCAATGATGGTCGCATCGATCCAGTGGGTGCATGTGTCGGTATGCGTGGTTCGCGTGTGCAGGCGGTCTCTGGCGAATTGGGTGGTGAGCGCGTTGACATCATTTTATGGAATGATAATCCAGCGCAATTAGTGATCAGCGCCATGGCGCCGGCTGAAGTCGCCTCTATCGTCGTAGATGAAGATAGTCACACGATGGATGTGGCGGTACGCGAAGATCAATTAGCGCTGGCGATAGGTCGTAACGGTCAGAATGTACGTTTAGCGAGCGATTTGTCGGGCTGGCGTTTGAATGTCATGACAGAAGATCTGGCGCGGAAAAAATCAGTGGCTGAAGCGGAAGGTGTACAAAAACTATTCCAGGATAAATTAGGTGTAGATGAAGAAGTGGCGGCAATTTTGGCGGAAGAAGGGTTTACGACGTTAGAAGAAATTGCCTATGTGCCATTGGCTGAAATGCTAGAGATTGAAGGCTTCGATGAAGAATTGGTCGAGGCGTTGCGCGAACGTGCTAAAGGTGCGTTACTGACTAAGGCGTTGGCGGAAGAGCAAGCGCTGGAACAAATCGAGCCCGCAGAAGATTTATTGACGATGGAAGGTATGGAGCGTCATCTGGCATATTTGCTGGCGAGTCATGGTGTGATCACGCGCGAAGATTTAGCTGAGCAATCGGTTGATGATTTGTTGGATATGGGTGAAATCGACAATACTACAGCCGCGCGGCTGATTATGACGGCGCGTAAACCTTGGTTTGATGAAGCGTAGTTGCGTTTGTGGCAAAATGCGCAAAGCGCTCGTCGATGTAGTGTGCTGCGTACTTTTGTTCTTCTACCTTATCTTTTGTAGTAGCCGACATTCCGCACCAAAGTATTTTTTGTATAAATCGAGGCGAAAATGCGTTTTAAAGCGCTGTTTACACGCACGTAAATGCGCATTTAAAACGCATTTTCAACGTGGAGTTATCAAGAAAGACGAAGGTGCGGGATGTCGGTAGATACATTTTTTGTAACTATTC
>VFKI01000183.1 GCA_009885665.1 Gammaproteobacteria bacterium | reverse complement strand
TCGAGGCAAAAATGGGTTTTAAAGCGCAGTTTACACGCAAGTAAATGAGCATTTAAAACACATTTTTAACGAAGAGTTATCGAAAAAGACAAAGGTGCGGAATGTCGGGCGTAATTGCGGAACCCGATATTTTGCGCGTATTCCTTAATGTGCTCGATATATATTATTGTGTTTTACGCAATGGAGCGTCGGGAGGGGGATGGTTCTCCCCTTCCGACGCTCCATCCAATGCAAGAAAGATGAAGGTTTGGAATATCGGGTAACAATCGTAAAAGTCATTTTTTTAATCTACCTAAACAGGAGAAGTGCAATGGTCGGTAAGAAAAAAGTAAGCAAAGTAAAGAAAGCGACGACGACAAAAAAGCGTAAATCTACTGCAACGCAAGATACAGCAAAATTGAAGGCAATTGCTGAAAAGCAGACACGCCTTGAAGTGTTGCGCATCATCGCGGAAGAAACTGGCTTGACTGCAAAACAAGTGAGAGAAGTGTTTTTAGCCGCGAGTCACATGGCCAAGTGTCATATGGTAAAGCGTGGTTCGGGCGAATTTTCTGTTCCAGAAATGGGTATCAAAATTACCCGCAAGGTGCGTCCAGCAACTAAAAAGCGCTTGGGTCGTAACCCAAAAACGGGCGAAGCTGTTATGATTGCAGCCCGTCCAAAGCGTGAAGTCATTAAAGTGCGTGCGCTAAAAGCTTTAAAAGAAGCGTTAGCGTAATTTTTCTGACATCGTGCACGTTTCTTAGGCTCTGCGCATAAATAACTTTGACAGATTGCGCGCCCAGCGTGGTGTCAGATATAAGCGTACCGGAAGAAGAAAAATTGCAGGAATACTGAAGTATTTCGAGGTTTTTCGACTGAGGAACGTTTATAGATGATGCCATGATGGGATGCAGGGTGTAAAAGTTATTTATGCGCAGGGTCTTAACATCGACGCGACTTAGTTCGCGTCGATTTGCGTTATTTATGCTTGCATACCCTTGCCATCATCGCTAAAATTGCTGGATTCTTTCACGTATCCTCTACATGAAGTAGGGCGCTTTACGCGATGGGGTGGGTGTCGTTTGGTATGAATCGCTGTTCTCCTCTCATGACGCTCGTCCGGTACAGTTTGTTGCGGACTCAGTCCCTATTGCGCTCGCCCTATCTTGATGTAGTAGATACACTTTTACAATAAGCGATACTCATGTCATTTAGCAGCCGTCTCAAACAAATCATTATCGGCGATCCGCTTAATCCGTTTAATCCACACATCTTACGCCATGTATCCCTGATTGCTTTTTTAGCGTGGATTGGTTTAGGCGCTGACGGGTTATCCTCCTCGTGCTACGGCCCTGAAGAAGCATTTAAAGCGTTGGGTCCACATACCCATCTTGCCCTCTACGTTGCGCTTGCAACCGCAATTACTGTATTTATCATTTCCTTAGGTTACAACCAAGTTATTGAACTTTTTCCCAGCGGTGGGGGTGGATATAAAGTTGCGACGCGTTTATTGGGTCCGTGGGTAGGTGTCGTTTCCGGTGCAGCGTTGATCATCGACTATATTTTGACAATTACAGTATCGATTGCCAGTGGTGTCGAGCAATTATTTAGCGCGTTGCCGGATAGTTTTTTGCCTTATCGTTTAGTCACAGAAGCGTGTTTTCTGGTTTTTTTGATGGTGTTGAATTTACGCGGCATGAAAGAATCGATTAAGTTTTTGTTGCCGATTTTTTTGGGTTTTGTGGTCATTCATTTTGGTTTGATTGTTTATGGCATTGCCGCACACCGACAAGGACTGACGGTTATCATTCCAGATACGTTGCATCGTACCCATCAACTTGCTTTGACGCTTGGCTGGTTTCCCACTATTGCACTCATGTTACATGCTTATTCGCTCGGCAGCGGCACATATACGGGTTTGGAAGCTGTTTCTAATAATGTGAATCGCTTGAGTGAACCGCGTGTTGCCACAGGTAAATGGACGATGTTTTATATGGCGGTATCACTTAGTTTTACCGCAGGTGGCTTTATGCTGCTTTATTTATTGTGGCATGCCGTACCGGTAGAAGGACAAACGTTAAATGCTGTGGTATTTCATTCAATTTTAGGGGATTCAACTTCAGGCAAGGCACTTTTATATCTTACGCTTGGGCTTGAAGCGGCCTTATTGTTTGTGGGGGCGAATACGGGATTTTTGGCAGGGCCGACGGTGTTAGCCAATATGGCAGTGGATGGCTGGGTGCCAAATCGTTTTCGGCATTTATCGACGCGTTTGGTCATTCAGAATGGCTTAATTGTGTTTGGTATTTCCGCGTTAGTTTTGTTGTGGTGGAGTCGTGGTAGTGTGTCTTTACTCGTCATTCTTTATAGTATTAATGTGTTTATCACGTTTTCATTGTCTTTACTGGGTTTGAGTGTCTATTGGGCGCGGCATCGCAGTAAGGCGTCACCCGCGTGGCGCATGCGCTTAGCTTTTTCCTTGTTTGCTTTTATTATCACCAGTGGCATCTTGTGTATTACACTTTATGCTAAATTTGGTTCTGGCGGTTGGCTGACGTTGGCCTTGACGTGTGGTGTAATTGCCATTTGTTTTTTAATCCGCAGTCATTATCGCCGTTTTGGGCGTAAGTTGGCTGAGTATGATGTGCAATTAAAGCTACCAATTTCCGCAGACAAACCTGCCATCGTGCCGCTTGATCCACTTGAACCTACCGCGGTAATATTTATAGGTAAAAGTGTTGGGGTAGGCATGCATACCTTATTATCCGTGTTGCGTATTTTTCCGCGCTATTTTAAAAACCTAGTATTTATCAGTGCTGGCGTGGTCGATGTCGAGAGTTTTGCGGGGCATGATACACTGGCAGAGATGCGAGAAGAAGTTAACAAAACATTGCTTTATTTTGTAGAATACTGCCAGCAATATGGTCTTGCTGCTGAAAGTGATGCGATATTTGGTACGGATACAGTCGAGATGTTGACGCAAGAAGCAGAAAAAATCGGCAATAAATTTCCCAACTGTATTTTCTTTGCGAGCAAATTGGTTTTTGAGAAAGATAACTGGATTACACGATTGCTTCACAATGAAACGCCTACCACCCTGCAGCGTCAGTTACATTTACAGGGTAAAGAATTAATGATTTTACCGATGAAGATATAAAATGGATACGATAGCACCACAAAAAGTTAATCACCTCAGACAATTTTTGCTGGTCGCATTTATCGTGCTCGTTTGTTTGGCGAGTTTCGGTTGGTGGCTGTATGGTAAATTTTATATTAGTACGGATGATGCGTATATTGGTACCGATATCATTCAAGTGGCCGCCCGCGTCACGGGTCAGATAGAGTATCTCGCTGTAAAAAACAATCAGTTTGTCAAAGCGGGCGATCTCATGTTTACCTTGGATCCAGCGACGTTTAACGCAGCTGTTGCAGAAGCGCGCGCCACACTTGCTGCGGCAGTAGCAAAAGAAAATATTATGCGACTCACACGTGATCGATATGTGAAACTGGCTAAAACCAATGCCGCTTCTGTGCAAGAAGCGGATTTGGCTGAAGCAAATTTACAATCCGCGATGGCGATGGTGGCGCGCAGTCAAGCTGCGTTGCAAACTGCGCAATTGAATCTGCAATATACGAAAGTAACGGCGCCAATGGATGGCTGGGTGACGAATTCGACGCTGTGGCAAGGTGATTCCGTGATGGCACATCAAGCGTTATTTGCTTTAGTGCGTGCTGGCAATTATTGGGTGGATGCAAATTTTCGCGAAACAGATGTGGCAACTATTCGCGTTGGTCAGTCGGTCAGCATACATGTGGATATGTATCCTGGTCACACCTTTGCAGGTGTGGTAGAGAGTATCAGTTATGGTAGTGGTGATGCATTTTCTTTATTGCCGCCTGAAAATGCGACGGGTAATTGGGTGAAAATCACGCAACGGATGCCGGTGCGTATCCGCATTCTGCATCCTGACCCAAAATTTCCGTTGCGTGTGGGAAGTTCCGCCTCAGTCAGATTACATCTTCATGCCAATATGTGACCAATTAACACCGTTAAAACGTATATTAATTACCATTGCGGTGATGTCCGCCACATTATTGCAAGTGTTGGACATGACGATTGTCAATGTCGCCTTGCCACATATGCAAGGTTCGCTTGCCGCCACGCCTGATCAAATCACTTGGGTACTGACCAGTTATTTGGTGGCGTCCGCTATTTTTATGCCATTAACAGGTTATTTTTCTGAAGTATTTGGCCAGAAAAAATATTTGTTGTTGTCCATGGGCGGATTTATATTGGCTTCCATGTTATGCGGTATTGCAGAAAGCTTGCCACAAATGGTGATCTTTCGCTTATTGCAAGGTATATTTGGTGCATCATTAGTTCCCTTATCACAAACGATATTAGTCACTATTTTCCCACAAGAAAAACGCGGTCAAGCGATGGCGATTTGGGGGATGGGCGTCATGTTGGGCCCTATTTTGGGTCCAACGCTCGGCGGTTATTTAACAGATGCGGCGACTTGGCGCTGGAATTTTTATATTAATGTGCCGACGGGGCTTTTGTCATTATTGCTTGCTTGGCAAGTCGTGCCGGAGACCGCCAAACAATATCGTCGCATGGATTGGTTAGGGTTGATTTTGATTTCGATTGTGATTGGTGCGTTGCAATATTTTTTGGATCGCGGTAATGATGCAGATTGGTTTAATGCAGCGGATATTGTGATTGCCGCATTTTTAGTGGCGGTATGTTTTCCTGCGTTTTTATGGCATTTGGGACGAGCGCCGCGCAGTAATCAAATGGTATTTGATCCACGTATATTTCATGACCGTAATTTTACGCTCAGCAGTTTGATTATGGCATTAGTGGGTGTGGGCATGTTTGGCAGCATGATTTTGCTTCCTTTGATGGCAGAAGGGTTGTTAAATTATTCGGTATTAACCACAGGTTTTATCATGGCGCCGCGTGGTATTAGCGCTATGGCCAGCATGTTGTTAGTCAGCCGCTTGGCGCATCGTATTGATTTGCGTATTTTGATGATGATCGGCATGATGATTAGTGCGATAGGCAGTTATTTTGGCACGTTATATAGTTTTGTCGTCAGTCCAGGTTGGTTAATTTTTCCGATGATGATTCAAGGATTTGGTATGGGATTAATCTTTGTACCGGCTTCCACCTTGGCGTTTGCGACGCTGGCACCCGCATTACGTAATGATGCTGCGGGCATGTTTAGTTTATTGCGTACTATTGGTAGTTCGTTGGGGGTGTCGATTATCTCTACTTTATTGTCGCGTGATACGCAACACTTTTGGCATCAACTGGGTAGTTTTATTCAACCTTATCGCGTGTCTGCAATTTATCATTATTTTGCGCGCGTGCCGATCGATCCACGTAGTCCTGCGGCGCATGCTATATTAGGCCGATTGCTTGCACAACAAGCCAATATGATTGCTTTTGTCAATGCGTATGCGTTGGTGATGTGGACGTTTATTATCATGTTGCCATTGGTGTTTTTATTGAAAAAACCGAAGAATGTTATTGAAGTGGTTGTCAGTGAATAATCGAAGTGGTTGTCAGTGAATAAGGGAGTGTTGTTAAAATGGATTTTCATCTTGGATTTTTGCCTGACATCGATCCGCTAAAACAATTACCCGCGGCCTGTGCTGCGTGGGAAGCGGTCGCAACGCATTTACCTAAATTATTATTAGGCAATACGCTACGTCAGCGTGTTGCTGCATTGCCAGCATTTCCATTAGCTGTATTAGAATCATCAGCACAATATGAGCGTGCCATGTTGATTATTTCTTTTATTGGCCATGCTTATTTGTGGGGTGTTACGCCCACGACAGATCGCTTACCTGCGATATTAGCGCAAGCCTGGACGCAAGTGGCGGATGCGGTTAAACGACCCGCGGTATTGTCTTATGCATCCTATGCGTTACATAATTGGCAGCGACTTGATCCGACCGGCCCGGTTGCGCTA
>VFKI01000082.1 GCA_009885665.1 Gammaproteobacteria bacterium | reverse complement strand
TTGCTCGCGATTGGTGAACATTATGAAACAGAAATTGCGGCTGATCGACAGGCAGACAAGGACTATCGATGAATTTTATGTAATTATTCAGATGGCTAGTCGGGCAAAGCCCGCCTGACGCCACCAAAGGGGGAGAATCGCGATTCTCCCCCTTTGGAAACCCCCATCGCGCAAAGTCAAGTTGCCTCTGGCCTTGCGGGTGTTTTCCGAAGATTGTGCTGAATGGTTACGAATAATCAAAATGTACAACTGGAAGATGTCGGCTTTTTTCTTTCTTCGATACGGATGGCGCGAAATGTCAATTAAATATCAATGTAATAATGGATTTATACAATTACCTCACAACCCATATATGCTTGTAATGCTGCCGGTACTTTTATACTGCCATCGGCTTGTTGATAATTTTCTAATACGGCTACCAGTGTGCGGCCTACAGCGAGCGCTGAGCCATTTAACGTGTGCACGAGTTCTGGCTTGCTCGTTGCGGTATCACGGTAACGCGCCTTCATACGGCGCGCTTGAAATGTTTCCGTATTGCTACAAGAAGATATTTCACGATAACAATTTTGTCCGGGTAGCCACACTTCTAGATCATATGTTTTCGTTGCAGCAAAACCAATATCTGCACTGCACAATGCCATCACGCGATAAGGTAATTCAAGTTTTTGCAAAATCATTTCCGCATGCGATGTCAGTTCTTCCAACGCAGCATATGAATGATCCGGATGCACGATTTGTACTAATTCAACTTTTTCAAATTGATGCTGGCGTATCATGCCGCGTGTATCTTTGCCATACGAGCCGGCTTCGCTGCGAAAACACGGCGAATGACACACAAATTTTAAGGGTAATTGATTAAGCTCGAGAATGGCGTCGGCGACTAAACTTGTGACGGGGACTTCAGCGGTGGGAATTAAATAATAATTCATTTCACCGTCAATTGCAAATAAATCTTCACGCATTTTTGGCAATTGACCCGTGCCAAATAACGTGTTGCCATTGACAATAAATGGCACAGCGACTTCCGTATAGCCGTGTGATTTTACATGTAAGTCCAACATAAATTGCGCTAAGGCACGATGCAGTTTTGCTAATTGATTACGCATAACAACAAATCGTGCGCCCGATAATTTTGCACCTGCTGCAAAATCCAATCCTAAATTCGCACCCAATTCAACATGGTCTTTAGGCGTAAAATTAAATTGACTCGGTTCACCCCAACTACGCACCACTTGATTATCTGCTTCACTCTTCCCCGTCGGCACACTATCATGCAGCATATTAGGAATCAGCGCGAGCAATTGCTGTAACGCATCTTGTACCGTATTAAACGCGCTCTCAGCAGCTGTCAATTGACCGCCAAGGTCAGCCACTTCCGCCAACAGCGCGCCGACATCAGCGCCGCTGGCCTTAGCGTGCCCCACCTTTTTTGCATGCTGATTACGCGCATTTTGCAGCGCTTGAACTTGCATCTGCAATTCACGACGCTGTTCTTCCAATTGATTAATACGTGCCATATCTACCGTGGCGCCACGCCGCGCTAGCATAGCGACCACCGTCGCATTTTCTTGGCGTATCAGTTTTGGGTCAAGCATGGCATTCCTTAGGAATTAACTGTTTGCAATACTTCCGCAACTTTGTGACCAATTTCAGCGGGTGATTTCACCGTGTGCACACCTGCTGCTTCTAAGACCGCAAATTTTTCTGCTGCGGTACCCTTGCCACCGGCAATAATAGCGCCGGCATGTCCCATGCGCTTGCCTTCTGGCGCAGTCACACCGGCAATATAAGAAACAACCGGTTTAGTGACATATTTTTTGATATAAGCGGCGGCTTCATCTTCTGCGCTGCCACCAATTTCACCCACCATGACAATAATTTCCGTTTGTGGATCTTTTTCAAATAATGCGAGTACGTCGATAAAGTTAGTACCGGCAATCGGATCACCGCCAATCCCCACACAGGTACTCTGACCGAGCCCAAGCGCGGTGGTTTGATGTACGGCTTCATACGTCAACGTGCCTGAACGCGACACAATACCCACTTTACCCGGCTTATGAATGTGTCCTGGCATGATGCCGATTTTGCATTGGCCTGGCGTGATAACACCTGGGCAATTGGGGCCGATTAAGCGTGTGCCAGGATGGTTGGCAAGATACGCTTTAACTTGCAACATATCCAAAACAGGAATGCCTTCGGTAATGCAAATGATTAATTTAATACCGGCTTCCGCTGCTTCGATAATAGAATCTTTACAAAAAGGCGCAGGCACATAAATCACCGACGCATCGGCATGCGTTGCGGCAACGGCTTCTTTTACCGTATTAAATACCGGTAAACCTAAGTGCGTTTGACCGCCTTTTTCGGGTGTCACGCCACCGACCATTTTGGTACCGTATGCAATTGCTTGCTCGGAATGAAACGTGCCTTGTTTGCCGGTAAACCCTTGGCAAATCACACGCGTGTTTTTATCAATTAAAATACTCATTTTATTTAACCCTCGTTAGCAGCCTTGACAACTTTAATGGCAGCATCAGTAAAACTTTGTGCTGGGATAATATTCAAACCACTTTGCGCCAATTTCTGCGCGCCCAATTCAGCATTATTTCCTTCCAGTCTAACCACAACCGGTAATTGGGTGCCGACTTCAGTGACCGCGCCGATAATACCATCGGCAATTAAATCGCAGCGCACAATGCCGCCAAAAATGTTGACTAAAATAGCTTTGACATTTTCATCAGACAGAATGATTTTAAAAGCTTCTGTTACACGCTCTTTAGTTGCCCCGCCACCGACATCAAGGAAGTTAGCCGGTTCGCCGCCTTTTAATTTCACTAAATCCATGGTGGCCATCGCCAAACCCGCACCATTGACCATGCAACCAATGTTGCCTTCTAACGCAATATAATTTAATTCCCACTCACGCGCACGATTTTCACGCGCATCTTCTTGGGTGATATCACGCATCGCGCGTAATTCGGGTTGACGGTATAACGCATTGTCATCAAGGGTGATTTTGCAATCGAGACACAGCAAATCGCCGGCGGGGGTGACGACTAATGGATTAATTTCCAATAATGATAAATCGCATTCTGCAAACATACGCCCCAACCCCGTTAGGATTTGCGTAAATTGCTTGATTTGATTACCGGATAACCCTAGGGAAAATGCCAGTTCACGTGCTTGATAAGGCTGTACGCCGACCAGGGGATCCACCGTTGCGGTCAGAATTTTCTCAGGCGTTTCGTGTGCGACTTTTTCAATTTCTACACCGCCTTCCGTCGACGCCATAAACACAATACGCTGACTGGCGCGATCAATGACCGCACCTAAATATAATTCACGGCTAATATCACACGGCTCAGCAATTAACAACTGATGAACCGGCTGCCCTGCGGCGGTGGTCTGGAACGTCACCAGATTTTTGCCTAACAAGTTGCGTGAAATATTAATTAATTCTTCCTTGTTATTGACAAGCTTTACGCCGCCAGCTTTACCACGACCACCCGCATGGACTTGCGCTTTAACCACCCATTCGCTGCCACCCAGACGATCCGCCGCAGCAGCGGCTTCATCACTCGAACTGATGACTTCACCACGCCCAACTGGCAGATGATACTTCTTCAGAATTTGTTTCGCTTGGTATTCATGTAAATTCATTTAAACCTCCAACATTATGTTTTTTGCTTGGCATTCATGTAGACTCATTTAGATCTCCAAAAGTAAACGTGCTGGATCTTCCAGCAATTCTTTGATTGCCACAAGGAAACTGACTGATTCTTTACCATCAATAATACGATGGTCGTATGACATGGCTAGATACATCATCGGGCGAATGACGATCTGACCATTTTCGACTACAGCGCGCTCTTCAATTTTATGCATGCCGAGAATGGCGCTTTGCGGTGAATTCAAAATTGGCGTAGACAGCAAAGATCCAAAAACGCCGCCATTGGTAATGGTAAACGTACCCCCTTGCATATCTTCCATCGTCAGTTTACCCGTGCGCGCGCGGTTAGCACATTCGACAATTTTCGCTTCAATTTCCGCCATACTCATTTGATCTGCATCGCGTAATACCGGCACGACTAAACCACGCTCAGTCGACACGGCTACGCCAATATTAAAATAGTTATGATAGACAATATCATCGCCATCAATTGACGCATTCACGATCGGCGAACGTTTCAAAGATTCAACGGCAGCGCGTACAAAAAATGACATAAAGCCCAAACGCACATTATGCCGTTTTTCAAATTTTTCTTTATACCGATTACGCAACGCCATGACTTGTTGCAAATTCACTTCATTAAATGTCGTCAACATCGCGGTTGATTGACTGACTTCCAATAAACGTTCGGCAATACGCGCACGAATACGCGTCATCGGCACACGTTTATCTTCATGTGCAGCCGTCACTGTCGCGGTTGTTGCCGTCATTTGCGTTGCTGGTGTCGTCAGCGTTGCCATAATGTTTTCACGGGTAATCCGCCCGCCTTTACCTGTACCTGCCACCGCGGTCAAATCGACATCGTGTTCAGCTGCAACACGGCGCACTGCGGGACCTGCTGTCGCTGCAGTCGGTGCAGCTGCAGCAACAGCAGCAGCAGCGACTTCGGTTGTTTCTGATGCTTTTTCTGCCTTACTCACGGCGCTAGCCGCTTCAATAATCGCAATAATTTCACTTGCTTTGACGCTACCCCCATTGGGCACACGAATTTCTTTTAAAATACCATCCGCCGGTGCAGGTACTTCCAACATCACTTTATCCGTTTCTAAATCAACGAGATTTTCATCGCGCATGACAGAATCGCCCGCTTTTTTATGCCAACTGGATACCGTCGCATCTGCCACGGATTCAGGCAATAATGGAACTTTGACTTCAATTGTCATAATAATAGCCTTAAATAATGTTTAAAAAGAGATAAATAATGCTTGCTTTACGAGTTCCGCTTGCTCTGCTTGATGAGTGGGTAAATAACCTGCGGCAGGCGATGCGGAGATTTCACGCCCTGCATAACGCAACACCTGCGACTTCACTAAACACGCTGGCAAATCATTTTGTAGAAAATACCAAGCGCCTTGATTTTTCGGCTCTTCTTGACACCACACAATGGATTTAACCTTGGCATAACGCGCTAACACACGGGTGACATCGGCGGTTGGAAATGGGTATAACTGTTCTATTCTCAACAAAGCAACGCTATCATCCAAATTCGCTGCTGTGCGTGCTGCTAACAAATCATAATACACTTTACCACTACACAGCACGACACGATTGATTTTCGCCATAGCGTGTTCAGTAACATTGTCGATCACTGTTTGAAAGCTGCCCTCACTCAATTCTGCCAGCGTGGATACGGCAGCAGGATTACGCAACATACTTTTTGGCGTCATAACGATCAATGGTTTACGCCATGGACGTAACATTTGCCTGCGTAACATATGGAAAACTTGCGCTGGCGTACTGGGTACACAGACTTGCATATTGTCTTGCGCACACAATTGTAAATAGCGTTCAAGACGCGCCGATGAATGTTCTGGCCCCATACCTTCATAGCCGTGCGGCAGCAACATCACTAAACCACACAGTCGCCCCCATTTTTGCTCGCCAGAACTGATGAATTGATCAATCACCACTTGCGCACCATTGGCAAAATCACCAAATTGCGCTTCCCATAAGGTTAAATAATCGGGCTCTGCGGAAGCATAGCCATATTCAAATGCCAGCACCGCTTCTTCTGACAATAATGAATTGACTAAATTAATTTGCGCTTGCTCTGGCGTTAAATGGCTCAGTGGAATATAAATGTCATCGGTATTTTGATCATGTAACACCGCGTGGCGATGCGCAAATGTCCCGCGACAACTGTCTTGACCACACAAACGAATGGGATAACCGGCTGCCAATAATGTTGCGTATGCCAGTGTTTCGGCATAGCCCCAGTTTAACAATTCTTTGCCTTGCGTCATTTGTTGACGCGCATCCATCATTTTTTTAACTTGCGCCTGCAACACAAAACCATCCGGCAAATTTCCCAATTGCAACGCCAGTTTTTTTAATTCAGCCATCGGTACGCCCGTGTTGACAGGTGTGTCCCAGCGCGTGCCAATAAAGCGTTGCCACGTTTCTTTGTGATTATTCACTTCATCGATATCAGATAACGTGACGATTGTTTTGCCGGCATCCAATTGCTGACGGTATTCAGCGGTCATTTTCTCCAGCGTGTCATCGCTAATAATACCCTCTTTTACAAGGGTTTTAGCATAAAGCGCTGCCGGCACAGGCATCGCCTTAATTATTTTATACATCAAAGGTTGTGTCGCAGAAGGTTCGTCTGCTTCATTATGACCATGGCGTCGATAGCACATTAAATCAATCACGATATCTTTATGAAATTGCGCGCGATAATCTGACGCCAAAATTGCCGCAAAACAAACGGCTTCTACATCATTGCCATTCACATGCAACACGGGCGCTTCTATCATTTTAGCCACGTCGGTGCAATAACGACTGGAACGCGCGTCTTTCGGATCGCTGGTGGTAAAACCGATTTGATTATTGATGACGATATGTATCGAGCCACCGACGGTAAACCAACGGGTTTGTGACAAATCAAAGGTTTCCATTACGACACCTTGACCTGCAAATGCTGCGTCACCATGAATTTGTATCGGCATGACTAATTGCTGACCGGTATCGCGCCGCCGCCGTTGACGTGAGCGCGCAGAACCTTGCACCACCGGTGATACAATTTCCAAATGCGATGGATTGAATGCCAGCGCCATGTACATCGGCCCATGCGGTGTCATGACGCCGCCGGAAAATCCCATATGATATTTCACATCGCCAGAATGATCAGTGGGTATATTTTTCCCTTCAAATCCAGCGAAAATTGCCGCGGGTTCTTTGCCTAAAATATTGGCCAATACATTTAAACGCCCACGATGCGCCATGCCAATAATAATTTCTTTGACACCATTTTCAGCACCCCGGTTCACCATGCTATCGAGCATGGGAATTAACGCATCCCCCCCTTCCAGGGAAAAACGTTTTTGACCCACATATTTAAAGCCAATATATTTTTCCAAGCCATCTGCGGCAATGAGCTTGTCCAACATGCGCAATTTTTCAGACGGGCTCGGCGCAAAACCGCGCCAACCATATTCCATGCGGGATTGCAGCCAATCGACTTCTGGCCGATTAGAAATATGCATAAATTCTATGCCTATCGTACGACAATAGGTTTGACGCAACACATTTTCAATTTCATTTAACGTGGCAGATGTCTTGCCGTCAATGTTAAATGAACCCGTATTAAATACTTGATTGGCATCCGTCGGTTCAAAACCATGCCACGCTGGCGATAAGGCCGGATGCGGCATGCCTTTATCTACCTCAAGTGGATCAAGCGTTGCTTGCAAATGACCAAAACTACGATATGCGGTAATTAGATCCGCGATTTTTTCTTGTTTTAAGGCATGCGCGGTGTCACTCGATACAACAGCACGCGTCGCCGTCCGCGCCGCTGTCAATAAATCCGCTTGGATTTGTGCGTGCGATATATCAATAGATTTACCTGTACCCAGCTGGCTAAAATAATTTTGCCATTCAGGTGCAACCTCTGCAGGATTGCTTAACCAAGCTTCATAAATGCTATCTAACCAACCATCATTATCGCCACCCAGCCAGGAATCTTGTTGTAAAGCGTGCATAGAACGAGGTGTTTTTTTTATACGCGTCTCAGTCATCATACACCCTCTGCAATCAGCATGTGTTTGATTTTGTCAATTGCTTGCGTGGGGTTCAAACCTTTTGGACAAACATCTACACAATTCATAATGCCGTGGCAACGATAAACACTAAACGCATCGCCTAATTGCGCTAAACGCGCAGAGGTTTCTGTATCACGACTGTCAACTAAAAAGCGCGTGGCTTGTAACAATCCAGCCGGGCCGATAAATTTATCTGGATTCCACCAAAAAGAGGGACATGCCGTCGAACAACACGCACATAAAATACATTCATACAAACCATCCAATTTGGCGCGATCTTCTGGCGATTGCAACCGTTCTTTGGTTGGCGCGGTGTCGGTATTTTGTAGCCAAGGTTGTACGCGTTCAAATTGCTGATAAAATTGGCGCATATCCACCACCAAATCACGTATGACGGGCAAGCCAGGCAAAGGTCGAATCACCACAGGTTCTTTTAAACCCGATAAATGTGTGACGCACGCCAAGCCATTTTTACCATTGATATTCATACCATCTGAACCACACACCCCTTCGCGACACGAACGGCGCAGCGTCAAGCTGTCATCAAGGGTTTCTTTAATCACTAACAATACGTCAAGCAACATATTGCAATTATGCGCAGCAATATCAACATTAAATTCTTGCATATACGGTTTGGTATCTTTACCAGGCGTATAGCGATAAATAGAAAAGCGCATGAATAGGTCTCCTAATCCCGTGCACGTAATGTGATGGGCTGAACTTCGTTTGGCGCCATATTGATAGCACGCGAATCGATGCGACCATCTGCAAAATAGACCAAATGCTTCAACCAGTTGTTATCATCCCGCTCGGTGAAATCGTAACGTGCATGCGCGCCACGACTTTCTTGACGTTTATGCGCAAGCGTAGCCGTTGCAATAGCCGATGCCATTAAATTATCTAATTCCAACGCTTCAATTCGACTGGTATTAAAGTGCGGACTTTTATCTTTAATGGCAGCGTGTGATAAGCGTTCACGTAACGCTTCCAATTTAACAAATCCTTGTTGCATATTATCCGCTGTGCGAAAAACACCGAAATCATCTTGCATGATTTTTTGCAGGGTTTTACGGATTTCATCCACGCTTTCGCCAGAGCTTGCCTCATTCCAACGATTGAGACGCGCCAGCGCGGCATCAATGTCAGCTTGCATCGGTTCGAGTTGACTCAAGCCTTCACGCACCGCTGTTTGAATATGTTTGCCCGCCGAACGACCAAATACCACTAAGTCTAATAAAGAATTGGCGCCTAAACGATTGGCGCCATGCACCGATACGCAAGCGCATTCACCCGCTGCATATAATCCTTCAACGATTTGATCCGCGCCATTTTGTACCGTCAACACGCGACCATGAATATCCGTTGGAATGCCGCCCATAATATAATGACAGGTTGGTACAACCGGAATGGGATCTTTAACAGGATCCACGCCAGCAAATGTAATCGCCAAATCACGTATACCCGGCAAACGTTCGTTGATAACCGCTTCACCCAAGTGGTCGAGTTTCAATAAAACATGGTCACCCTTAGGACCACAGCCACGCCCTTCGCGAATTTCAATGATAGAAGAGCGTGAGACGATATCGCGACACGCTAAATCTTTTAAATGCGGCGCATAACGCTCCATATAACGCTCGCCATTTTTATTGAGCAGATAACCGCCCTCGCCGCGCGAACCTTCCGTCACCAATACCCCCGCGCCATAAATGCCGGTCGGATGAAATTGCCAAAATTCCATATCCTGCAAAGGTAAACCCGCACGCAACACCATACCAAAACCATCGCCGGTATTAATATGTGCATTGGTGGTAGATTGAAAAATGCAGCCCGCGCCACCGGTCGCCAGCACCGTGGCACGTGATTTCAAAAACACCACTTCGCCTGTTTCGATACAGATGGCGATGACACCGGCAATACCTTGCGCCGTGCGCACTAAATCAACCGCATACCACTCGTTAAAGAATTTCGTTTTAACCGCAAGGTTTTTTTGATAGAGCGCATGCAACATCGCATGTCCAGTACGATCAGCGGCACAACAGGTGCGGCGTGCTTGTTCTTCGCCATAATTACGCGTCGCACCACCAAATGCACGTTGATAAATTTTACCATCGGGATTACGCGAAAAGGGTAAACCCATATGTTCTAATTCATAAATAGTTTGCGGCGCTTCCTTACACATATATTCAATGGCATCTTGGTCGCCCATGAAATCTGAGCCCAGCACGGTATCATACATATGCCAGCGCCAGTCATCGTAACCATCCGTGTTACCCAGCGCCGCATTAATGCCGCCTTGCGCCGCAACCGTGTGGGAACGCGTGGGAAAAACTTTAGAAATGACCGCCACATTTAAGCCTGACTGGGCAAGCTCAATAGAGGCACGCATGCCTGCCCCACCGCCACCGACAATGATGGCGTCAAAAGTTTGCGTAGCAATCGACATATCAAACACTCCAAAGAATTAAACAGGCGGCAAAAAAACAGCCTGCCAGTGCTATCACCCATAATCCCGTGAGGATTGCGCGAAGAAAGCCACATTTTATATAGTCAGTGAAGACGATCCATAAACCGAGCCACGCATGCAATAACAATGCGCTGAAGGTCAGCAAGGCCGCAATTTTAACCCATAACGCTGCAAACAAATCATGCCAGTCACTATATTGCATGCCAGGGTGCATCAAGAAAAAACCGGCTAATGCGACGACACCGACTAATAAGATAACGGCAGAAAAACGTTGAATTAACCAATCGCGAATACCTTCGCGATTGGCGCGCATTAAAATAGTTGTCACCATTTAGCACTGTCTCCAAAAAATACGTATCTACTACAAAAGAGGGCAGAGAGGAACTGAGTACGCAGCACACTGAATTATGTATAGAGAACACAAAAATACTTTAGTGCGGAATGCCGGCATAGGGGTTGCATAAATTACATAGTTACCATAGCCAGACGCCTGCGCCTATCATGAGAATCACGCTGAGCGTCAAGACGACCCAGGATGAAGCGCGGCCAAATCGTAAGCTATTGCCCATGCCTAAATCCATCAATAAGTGACGTACGCCTGCGACTAAGTGAAAAAGTAACGCAGCCATGCTAAGCCAAATGAAAATCTTCATCAAAGGTTGCGCCAGGCATTGCTGCAAATCATTGAAGCGCTCTTGCGATACGAGCGAAGCGTGTAGCGCCCATAGGGCTGCGGGGATTAACAGGCAAAGCACAACACCTGAAATGCGATGCAGGATGGAGATAATGGCGGGTATGGGGAAACGGATACTGGAAAGATCCAGATTGATAGGTCGAGCAGGTTGATGTTTATTCACGGCCAATGGATTCCTCGTCCAGAACGTTACTTTAATTTAGCGTTATTATAACGAGCAGACAGAGGCAAGTCGAGGATATCTCAGAATGAAAACGCAACAAACGCAAAGGTCAGGACGCTGCGCGCATAGCATTTTTCGCAGAGGAAGCTGAAAAAAGCCCTCTGGTCGCTCTCACCGCATGCCTGCTGCTGCCCAATAAACCTATTTGGCTGATTTTTACGTCGCGCACCGCTCGTATTTTCCTTGACTGCTGTTGCTGCCAGCTATCATAAATCATCATTATCCCAACCACCCCAGCTATAATACCTAATACGGGCGCGGCAACAAGCAATACAGGTGGAATAGCGATATGCAACATCCCCAACGCTAATACTGACAAAGAACCCATCAGAAAAGTCATCTTAGCAACACCCCACAAAGCAGCACGCGCAGTGGCGCGTTGATTGCTGACTTGCTCAATCAGCTGCGGCGGCGTGGCTACAAACTCACTTTTATGCTCTGCTCTACATTCAATTTCAGCGTCGATTTCTGCTTGCGAAACAGGCGGCAAAGATTCCCGACTCCAGCTTGGATGAAACGCAGATGCGATTAAAAGCGTATCAAAGCTTGAATTCTGAGCCCCAGCTTCGATCAACATATCAGAATCAACGCCAACATCTGCTTTATCGCAAAATGATTTAAGCAATGCTTTAAACGCAGCTGATTTTTCGTCCGAGGTAAAATTAGAGTTTTGGATAAAGTCGAGACCCGCTTGCAAGCCATCAGCTGCCGCCAAATTACGCCAAGCTATATCAAGATTTAATAGCAAAGCGATATAAATGCCCATCAGATTCAAGGGCACCGACAAAAGACTGCCACATGCCTGGAAAATACCGGCAACAAAACAACTTGAAGCACTGGCATCGCTGAGCAAATCGACGCCTTGCATA
>VFKI01000114.1 GCA_009885665.1 Gammaproteobacteria bacterium | reverse complement strand
GAGAATCTATCTATTCATGAAGAAGAGAATCTATCTATTCATGAAGAAGAGAATCTATCCATTAATGAAGAAGAAAATTCTTTTTGGAATGAACGCAGCGAGTATGATGATAATGAAAGTCTATATTATCTAGAATCTCCTCATTCAACTGACGCTAGCACGAACTATGTTACGTGGTTGCTCGCTATTATGGTTGTGCTGATATCAGGTGCGAATGAAGGTGCTAATTTTCTGATCAGTAAAAAAAAGATGGCATTAAAAAATGTGGCGGCTGTGGCGGAGTGGATTTCAGAAAGTGGACGTTCGTTGCGCGGAGTTAAGCAAAGTTTGGATCATTGCTACGATGGTACGTTACGGCGGAAGTTGCGCGATGATTGGCATACCTATGGCGCTATGCGACAAATTATTTGGACGTTAGTGAGTGGCAGCGTGACGACGTTAAGTGTTGGCGCAGAAGTTGCGCTGACGTTATATAAGGCACAGTTATTGCTTAAAGCCAAAGCATTTGCATTGTCAAATGTCGTAAAGTATGTGATGTTACCCATGTCGTTAGTAAACAGCGTGTTGTCAGAAGGGCCGGAGAATCATCTATTCTGGCGAAATATTTTTTCAGGTCAACAGCGCTGCCGTCCGCGTTGGATAGATTTGTTGGCATACGGACCGTTGAGCATTTCCGCTATCGGGAGAAGCGTGTTGTATTATCGTGCGTCGCAGGAAGCGCTGTCTGACAACGTGCCTGATGCACTCTGTGGTGTGGCAGCCGGTGCTGTGTGTTTATCAGAAGTGTTATTCGGTGGTGAGCTAATCAAAGAAGAGTTGAGTCAATATGATGCTTCGCTGCGTCACAAAGGCTGGGCGGCATGTATGTTGTTGCTGGGTGTGAGTTTTTCATTTTATTTGCGTGAAGTCGATGGCGATAATTTTGAGGATCAGAATTGGGTGATATGGCCAACCTATGTATTTATGCTTGGCAATGCCTTGCTTCAAGCGGTGCAATTATCGCGGTTTAATCGATCACTTATTGCCGGTGTGCAGTTTGCATATGAGAAAATAATAAAGCGTGGTGTGCCGCTGCAGCCTGAAGCCGAACCTTTGCTGGATGAAGCTATGCATCGTCAATATGGCGCGGTTGAGCAGCCAGCAATGCAAGGCCGGGTGAATAAAAGCACGGGCGTGTCATGTTTGTCGCGCAACATCTGTGCATTTTTTAAAGAACCAAAGACTAATGAAGTCATGACTAAAATACGAAATGTCAGATCCGTTATGGTGCCTGGACGTCAAATTTAATGAATATTTCTTCTGCGCAGAAGGCAAATTTACTTTTTTTGCTAATCAGCCTAATCTGGGGAGCGACATTCCCCATCATCAAGGGCGCGATGGCGACGACCGATCCTTACTTATTTGTGTGGGTACGGTTTTCGTTGGCGGCACTGACGTTATTGTTTTTTTCATTACATGATTTACCTAAAACGCGTTGGCCCGTCGTGAAGAGTGGCATTATCTTAGGCGCCATGAATGCGGTGGCGTATGTCTTGCAAACGGTGAGTTTACAATATATTTCGCCGGCGCGTTGTGCGTTTATCACGGGGGCGAGTGTGGTATTGGTGCCGCTGTTTGCGCATTGGTGGCGCGTGGAAAAAATTCGCTTGATTGATATTGTCGCAGCGATGGTGTGTAGCTGCGGGCTGTATATTTTAACCGGCGCCAGTTTACATCATGTGGGGCGCGGCGATGTGTTGGTATTGTTGTGTGCAATTGCACTGGCCTTATCGATAGTCTATTTGCAAAAAGCGTCGCGCATGCATAAACAGTATAAATTGCTGGCTTTTTATCAAATTGCCTTTACCGTCCCCTTGCCGTGGTTGATTTATGGAGTGGGACACAGGTTTAATTTTGCGTTATCCTTAAGCCTAATGGGTGCCGCCGCGATTGTTTTTTGCGGTATTTTGGCGACTTTATTTCCAATGCTTTGGCAAAGCCAATATCAAAAATATACCACCTCCACGCAGGTTGCCTTGATTTATTCATTGGAACCGGTGTTCGCCGGTATTTTTTCGTGGGCATTGGGCTATGAAATGGTGACGCGCGGCTTTTTGTTAGGCGCGTTGTTGGTACTGTTTAGTTCTATTCTGCCGTTGTTGACAGGACTTAAGAAATGAATATTTTTGTGACCGGCGCAACGGGTTTTATCGCTTCACAGATTGTCGTTGATCTGATGGCGGCGGGTCACATGGTGACGTGCGGGGTGCGTGATGTGGCCTATGCTAAAAATGTATTTCCTGACGCACAAGTGGTGCGATGTGATTTTGTGCATGATGTCACGCGCGCCGATTGGCTGATGCGTTTAAAAAATATAGATGTTGTGATTAATTGCGTTGGCATTTTGCATCATCCGAATAAAAAAAATATTTGGGCAATACATTATCATGCGCCACACGCCTTGTTTGATGCGTGTATTGCGCAGGGCGTGCAAAAAATTATTCAAATTTCTGCGCTGGGCGTTGATCAAGTCGATGTGGATTATGCTAAAAGTAAATTGGCGGCGGATGAATATTTGTTATCATTACCTATTCCATCGGTGGTGTTGCGTCCGTCATTGGTGTATGGCCGTGGTTCCTATGGCGGCACGTCTTTGTTTCGTGGCTTGGCCGGCTTGCCGGGTATTTTGCCGGTGCCGGGTAAAGGCCGCCAACAATTTCAGCCTATTCACATACAAGATTTATCGCGCGCGGTGGTTAATTTGGTGGCGGGGTCACCCGCTCAGCCTATACAATTATGTGCTGTGGGCCCGCAAAAAATTACGTTGCTTGATTTACTGCGTAAATTGCGCAGTTGGTTGGGTTTTAGTCGTGCGTTGACGGTGTTTATTCCGTTGTGTTTGATTCGTGTCGGTGCTTGGTTTGGCGATTGCTTGCCGGGGTCGGCAATGAATGACACCTCGTATCGTATGTTATCGCAGGACAATATTGCATCGGATGCTGCGACGCGTGCATTTCAGCAACACATTGGTTTTACGCCGCGTGATGTTGACACCGGATTGCGTGGCCAACCCAGTACGGTGCAAGATCATTGGCACGCGCGTTTGTTTTTTTTAAAGCCGCTGTTGTCGTTGGGCTTGGCATTTGTGTGGATTTTCACAGCATTATGTAGTGCGTTGTTTTATTCACACGGTGCATCGTATCAGCTGTTGGCGCAAGCTGGTGTGCCGGCCGTGTTGCAGCCGTGGTGTTTGTATGGTGCGAGTGCACTGGATGCGCTCATTGGTGTGTTGGTATTATGCGGTTATCGTGTGGCGCGTATGTGTGTGCTGCAGCTCGGTGTGATTTTGTTTTACACGATTTGGCTCAGTTGTAAAATACCGTCGCTGTGGTTGGATCCGCTCGCGCCATTGGTTAAAAATATCCCTATGTTACTATTGATTGCTGTGACATGGGCGCTGGCATCGGATCGTTAATGCTATATCTTTTATTGAAGTTTGTGCATGTCATCAGTTCGACCATTTTATTTGGTACGGGGATTGGTACGGCATGCGTGATGTTATATGGCCATCAAAGCCGGGATGTTAAGCTCATTGCCGCAACGACGCGCTACGTTGTCTTGGCCGATTGGGTCTTCACTGGAACATCGGGTTTGCTCCAGCCCATCACAGGATTTTATTTGGTTTATCTAGCGGGTTTTAGCTGGCATGCATTTTGGATTTGGGGTTCTATTGTTGGCTATTTGATAGCTGCATTTTGTTGGTTTCCCGTAGTGTATTTGCAACTCAAAATGCGTGACTTTGCCGCGCATGCGAGTGAGGCAGGCACGGCGTTGCCAGAAATCTATTATCGCTATTTCAAATATTGGTTTTGCTTGGGTTGGCCGGCGTTTATTAGCCTGGTGCTGGTATTTTATTTGATGACCAATAAACCGCTGTAAAAAGCGTAAAATCCACCATCCAGTGGTGTAAAATTCACCATTAGTCGGTGGAATAATATCCAATGCTTTTAATGGAAATTGTCGCAACAGCTCCGCGCCCTCAACCCGTCGGAACGCCCTCACCCGCCAGCCGGCTTACGCCCGCACCCTCACCCGCCAGCTACACTGCCATTAAGTTAAGTCAGCCAACCCACCGTGTGCCGCGTCGGATGAAGCATGCATCCATGCGGTCGGAAAATACGTCCTTGTATTTTACGATCCGACGAACCCACGGCAGGTCGCCTTTAAGCAGCACCACGCTCATCTTCAACCTTTTTGGAGCCGCAGTATGCTTAACTTAATGGCAGTTCAGCCGGCTACGCGGCCCGGGTGAGGGTAGGTGCTGAGCTGTTATCACTGTTGTTTAAGACGCAAGCTTTTGCAGCAGCAATAAGAATTTTTCGAGGGTGTTGTGTAAACGCTGCTGTAATGCAGCATCTTTTAATTGGCCATTTTCCATAAATGCGTCATATGCAGCGGCGAGTGAAAACATGTCGGGATAAACTAAGGCGCCGCACGCTTCGAGTGGCATGCGTGTTGCCCATAAGCCGCGATTGCCACCGACAAGAGCGGGTGAGGCGGAGCATAACAGAATGCGTTGGTCTTGCCATGGCATGGGGCTGATGCGTGACACCCAATCGATTAAATTTTTCAATATGCCTGGAATGGAAAAATTATATTCGGGTGAAGCGATGAGTGTGCCATCGGCTTGTTGCATGCGTTTAACAAATGCCGTTGCCGCCGCGGGAATGCCGTTATTGTCTTGTGTATCGCCGTTGTAGAGCGGTAACTCAAATTCACTGAATTCCGCTAAGTCGACTTCATGGCCAAGTTGGCGAGCTTTATCGGCAATGACGCGGATTAATTTTTTATTAATAGAGGCTTGCCTAAGTGACGCGGCGAACATAAATAATTTCATGATAGCTTCCTTGCGTTGGTATTATGCTAGTGCTCTGTCAATCTTTAATCTTAGGGTGTGATCACCCATCTTGCGTCGATCTTGAAACGCTTGGTCTGAAAAAAATGCTCTACGTACTTAGAGTACGCCTCCGCTTTTTTTCAGACCAAGCGTTCCAATTTCTCGCAATCTGTGCGCCAACCCTAAGATTAAAGATTGACAGAGCACTAGCTTAGCGTGAGTCGCGCGACGAAGCAAGGCAGGTTCTGTTGATCAACCTTATTTATTAAGACTTCGAGCAGGTGGAGTTAGCTTGCGGTGATCCAATTTTTTTGACGCTGTGTTTTTTGTTAAATGAATATTTGTTAATTTAATAACAGTATGGTTTGATACGCGCGGCGGCGTCGAGGGTTTGAACTTCTTAGTCTTAGGCTGTTCTACTGCGTAAATCTCTTGCGCTTTCCTTTTTAGGCTGACATCGGCCAACAGCGAATTCAACCATGCGTCTCCTTGTGAACAAAACTCAGACTCAGACCCAGAAGAGGAAGGCAGAAAGACACTAGAACGCGCAACGGCAAATGTTTGTGATGTTTCAGACGCTGCCGCTTGCTCCACCTCTGTCATTTCTGCCATTTGGACGCGTTGTGCTATTTGGTTGGTAGATTCCATGCCTGCGAATTGCACCGTTTGAGCGGGTGGTGTTGCAGGTATGATTGCGATTAAGCGTCGAATTTCTTCTGCCTGACGCTGATTTTCCACACGGAGTGCGTTAATTTCTTGTATATGCGCATCGCGCTCAGCGTGTTGCGCGCTGATTTGTTGTTCTAGATTTTTTTTATCGTTATTTAACTGATAATTTTTTATAAATTCTTGACGAATATCTTGTTGACGTGCTTGATCCACCGCAGCCCAGGTGCTGAAAGTATGATACAAAAGGTCATCCAATTGCATGATGCGATTTTGCCATATTGTCACAGCCTTCAAGGGCATAGCTTGCGTTGCAAGCAAGGAATGCGCGCTCTGCACACAAAAAAACTGCATCATTTCTGAGGTTTTTGGATGCCTACCATAGGCATTTTGATTCGATTGATTGAGTTCACCGAACTGATAAAGTAAATCAATGGTTTCCATTAAATCGTCCAAAGCCTTTTGATCTTGAGCTTTCGCTACTTGAAAAGCGTGTAAAATGAAAAGAACCATGCTGGTGGCTGAGAGTCTCGCGGCGATACAATTTTTTGTATTAGACTGATGTATACTCTTTAAATAAAAATATAGCGCAT
>VFKI01000117.1 GCA_009885665.1 Gammaproteobacteria bacterium | reverse complement strand
TTAATCGGAGTAAGATATAGCTTCTCAGAAAAGTCTTTTGGCTTTTCGCGATGGGGGGCTTGGGGGGAGAATCGCGATTCTTCCCCCAAAATATCTGAAAATTGGCGAAGCCAATGGTGATATCTCACTAGGCCATTCCAATTTATTTATCTGAGATACTATAGCTTTAATCGGAGTACGCCTGTCATGGCTGATTTGTTCGCAGTTCTCTTTTCGTGTCTGGTCTTCGGCAGTTGTATGGCCATGATACATTTTTTTCACTGGCTCTCTATATCCTCGATTACAAAAAATGGCGCAGGCAATGGAGATTGAGCGCGCATTATTTTTTGTATAAGTGGCGGAGCCAATGGTGATATTTCACTAGACCATGCCAATTTACTTAATAGGAGAAAACACATGTCAGTTTATATGATTTGCGGTTTACTCACTTTTGGTGTTTTCTTTTATTTACTGGTAGCTTTATTCAAACCGGAGCTTTTTTAGCATAAAAATAACACCTCACCGCCAAGGATTGCGTCATGACATTTCAAGCCAGTTATCAAATTATTTTCTATTTATTAGCTGTTTTTCTAGTCGCTAAACCGCTTGGCCACTATATGGCTGATATTTATATGGGTAAATTGCCGGGGCTCACGCGTTTTTTCGCACCATTAGAACGATTTTGCTACCGCATGACTGGCATCGACACCGAACGTGAAATGGATTGGCAATGCTATTTACGTGCCATGCTTATTTTTAATTTTCTAGGATTAGCCGTCGTCTATTTATTACAACGTACACAAGGTTTTTTGCCTTTAAATCCACAGCATTTTCCTGGTATCCGTGCAGACACTGCTTTCAATACTGCCGCCAGTTTTATCACGAATACGAATTGGCAGAGTTATAGTGGCGAAACCACGATGAGTTATCTCAGTCAAATGCTCGGACTGACCGTACAAAATTTCCTATCCGCCGCAACTGGCCTCGCTTTATTGGTTGCCGTCATTCGGGGGTTTACCCGTCAAAAAACCCGTTTCCTCGGTAATTTCTGGGTCGATATCGTTCGCAGTATCCTTTATATTTTATTACCATTATCAATGATACTTGCTGTCGCACTGGGCTCACAAGGCGTTATTCAAAATTTTAAAGGCTATGTCGACACGCAGCCACTCGATCCGGTCACCTATACCCCTGCTGCACATGCACCGCCGCAAATCGCTAAGGTCGTCACCCTGCCAATGGGACCTGTCGCCTCACAAGTTGCCATCAAACAATTGGGCACCAATGGCGGCGGATTTTTTAATACCAATGCTGCGCATCCTTATGAAAATCCAACGCCGATCAGTAATTTTCTTGAAATGCTCGCAATTTTATTAATTCCTGTCGCTGCTGTTTTTATGTTTGGCACGATGGTCAATGATAAACGCCAGGGTTGGGCATTATTTATCGCTATGGCGCTTCTGCTTATCCCCTTTATTTTTTGTACGCTGCATTGTGAACAACAAGCCAATCCACATTTACAAGGTATGCCCATCGATCAACACGCCTATACGCTGCTTGCGCCAGGCGGCAATATGGAAGGCAAGGAGCTACGCAATGGCATTACCAATTCTGCGCTCTGGGCGATTGTCACCACGGCAACATCCAATGGTTCTGTCAACGCGATGCATGATTCATTTACGCCCTTGGGTGGCATGTTGCCGCTGTGGATGATGCATTTAGGTGAAGTTGTTTTTGGTGGCATCGGCTCAGGATTATATGGCATGTTAATGCTCGTCATCATCACGGTATTTATTGCCGGCCTGATGATCGGTCGCACGCCAGAATATCTCGGTAAAAAAATGGGTTTATTTGAAATGAAAATGGCAGCGGTTGCTGTCCTCGTCATGCCATTATTTGTGCTGTTATTTACGGCGATTAGCGTCGTATTGCCTGCCGGTAACAGTGTTGTCGGTAATCCGGGCATCCATGGTTTTAGTGAAATTCTTTACGCATGGACATCGATGGTCAACAATAATGGCAGCGCCTTTGCGGGTTTAAATGCGAATACATTTTTTTATAATATGCTCGGCGGGATTGCCATGTTATTGGGGCGATATTGGATCGCCATTCCTGCCTTGGCCGTTGCCGGCTCGCTTGCCACTAAAAAATACATTCCACACAGTAACGGCACACTACCGACACACACGCCGCTTTTTATTTTATTACTGATCAGCATCATCATTGTTTTAGGCGCGCTGACCTTCTTGCCCGCCTTAACGCTTGGCCCTGTGCTTGATCATATTTTCCTATATTTACATAAGGTGTAACTGTGCCTTAACTTCTTGGAACCCTCCCACATGACAACCAAGATCACTGTATGGAACCGCGCTATTTTGATAGATGCTATTAAAGCCTCTTTTATTAAGTTAAGTCTTTCACATCAATTGCGCAATCCAGTGATATTGACTGTGTTTATCAGCGCGCTCTTGTGTACAGTTTTAAGCATGCGCGATTATTGGCAGCATACGCCCGGCGGATTCACCCTCGCGATTGCTTTATGGTTATGGTTTACCGTGATTTTTGCTAATTTTGCTGAAGCGATGGCAGAAGGCCGTGGCAGAGCGCAAGCCGCATCATTGCGTAAATCACGCTGTGATATTATCGCCAAAAAATTAGCGAGCGCCGCGCGTGATGCAGCGATCACCTCACTCCCCTCTACCCGTTTACGCGCTGGCGATATTGTTTTAGTCGAAAGTGGTGATTTCATTCCGGGGGATGGCGAAGCGATTGAAGGGATTGCTTCTGTCAATGAAAGTGCCGTTACGGGTGAAAGCGCGCCCGTTATTCGAGAAAGTGGCGGTGATCGCAGCGCTGTCACAGGCGGCACGCAAGTTATTTCTGACTGGCTCATTGTGCGCATCACAGCCAATCCTGGCGAAGCTTTTATTGATCGCATGATTAATTTAGTCGAAGGCGCAAAACGTCAAAAAACACCCAATGAACTAGCATTAACTTTATTATTGGCAGCACTCACTCTCGTATTTTTATTGGTATGCGCCACTTTATTACCATTTTCTATTTTCGGTGGCAGTGTGACAGGCACCGGTGTCGCAGTTGAAATCCCCGTATTAATTGCATTATTTGTCTGTCTCGCGCCCACCACCATTGGCGGTTTATTATCCGCCATTGGTATTGCGGGTATGGATCGCATGATACAGGCAAATGTGATTGCCACATCGGGACGCGCCGTAGAAGCGGCAGGCGACATTGACACACTTATTCTTGATAAAACCGGCACAATTACACTTGACAACCGTCAAGCAACTGAATTTATTCCTGCCGCCGGCATTAGCGTCGCAACATTAGCTGATGCTGCACAACTGGCTTCGCTGACGGATGAAACACCCGAAGGTCGCAGTATTGTGATACTTGCCAAGGAAAAATATGGCATTCGTGGTCGTTCATTAACAGACAGTGGCGCAACATTTATTCCGTTTACGGCACAAACGCGCATGAGTGGCGTGAATTTAGCTGGCCGACAAATTCGCAAAGGTGCGGCGCAAGCCATTGCCAATTGGCTGATTGAGTCGGGTAGCAACATGCCGGCCGACATTAATATCAGCATTGATAAAATTGCCAAAAACGGTGGCACGCCATTGGTTGTGGTTGAAAATGCCCAAGTCCTTGGCGTGATTCATTTAAAAGATATTGTCAAAGGCGGCATACGCGAACGTTTTGCAGAATTACGTCGTATGGGGATTAAAACGATTATGATTACCGGCGATAATCCACTGACAGCGGCAGCGATTGCCGCCGAAGCAGGTGTGGATGATTTCCTCGCCAATGCGACGCCGGAAGATAAATTAAAATTGATTCGTCAACTACAAGCGGGCGGTCATTTGGTCGCGATGACCGGCGATGGCACAAATGATGCGCCGGCATTAGCGCAAGCGGATGTCGCCGTCGCTATGAATACTGGCACGCAAGCGGCGCGTGAAGCCGGTAATTTAATTGATCTTGACTCCAGTCCAACTAAATTAATTCAGGTCGTTGAAATTGGCAAACAATTATTAATGACACGTGGTGCGCTCACCACTTTTAGTATCGCCAATGATGTTGCTAAATATTTTGCGATTTTGCCGGCTGCATTTGCCAGTGCATTTCCAGCATTAGGTATATTAAACATTATGCATTTAGGTACACCGCATAGTGCCATTTTATCTGCGGTTATTTTTAATGCATTAATCATTATTGCCTTAATCCCCGTGGCATTACACGGCACACGCTATCGCCCTTCTTCCGCTGCCGCTTTATTACGACGTAATGTATTCTTTTATGGCTTAGGTGGATTGGTCGTGCCCTTTATTGGAATTAAATTAATCGATGTCATATTAATGCTATTAGGCTGGGGGTAGATAAGATGCTATTTGCAAAAAATCTTTGGGAAGAAATACGCAGCGCCGCAGCTTTGCTGATATTTTTTTCAATATTAACCGGCATAATTTATCCGCTCGCCGTCACCGCGATCAACCAACTGTTTTTTTATGATAAATCAAACGGCAGTTTGATTATTAAAAACAATATCATCATCGGCTCACGCTTATTGGGACAATCCTTTACTGCGCCGCGTTATTTTTGGGGACGCCCGTCTGCCACCCCCCCTTTTCCCTATAACGCTGCCAATTCAGGCGCATCCAATAACGGCAGCAATAATCCTGATTTATTGAACGCCATCAAATTACGTGTTGAAAATATAGAAAAAAACAATGCCGGCAATAATGCGCTCATTCCCATCGACCTCGTCACCGCTTCTGCCAGTGGTCTGGATCCAGATATCAGTCCGCTGGCCGCCCATTATCAAGTGCACCGTGTTGCACAAGCGCGCGGGCTATCGGATAGGGCGGTACAGCACCTGGTGAATTGTCAAACTTCACCCCGTACATTTGATTTATTAGGTGAAC
>VFKI01000137.1 GCA_009885665.1 Gammaproteobacteria bacterium | reverse complement strand
TTTACAAACCGCTGTTGGCGCGGCACCAGCGAAATTGATTGAAAATGTCTTACAAATGGACAGCCTAGATGAAAGACTAGGCAAAGCCAATCCACTACAAATCGATCAGTTACGCAAAACATTTTTAGCGATGGCCACAGATATTCGCGCAATTGTGATTCGTCTTGCCGAACGCACTTGCCTCATGCGTAACATTAAAAATATTCCGCCGGCAGAACGGCAGCGCATTGCGGCTGACACCATGGCGATTCACGCACCGCTCGCTAATCGTCTCGGTATCGGCCAATTAAAATGGGAATTAGAAGATTATGCTTTCCATTTTTTACAGCCAGAAATTTATCAAACCATTGCACATTTCCTTGCCGAAAAAAGAGTGGCGCGCGAACAACGTATTGCCAATACCATTCGCTTGCTAGAAAAATTATTGCATACTGCGGGTATTAAAAAGTTTTTCCTGCAAGGGCGCGCTAAGCATATCCATAGCATTTATCTTAAAGCGCAACGTAAGCATGTGCCCTATAGTGAAATCTATGATTGCAGTGCACTGCGTATTTTGGTCGAAACCCTAGACGAATGTTATACCGCCTTAAGTATTGTGCATAATCATTTTCAACCGATCGCGGCAGAATTCGATGACTATATCAGCCACCCAAAACCCAACGGCTATCGCTCTATTCATACCGCTATCATCGATCAAGACGGTAAAACGATAGAAATTCAAATCCGCACCCGGCAAATGCACGAAGAAGCGGAACATGGTCTGGCAGCACATTGGATATATAAAGAAGCCGGCACGGTTGAGGCACGTCTCACTGAAAAAATCCGTTTAGTCAGGCAATTGCTTGACTGGCAACGCGATATGTCTGAACAGCATAATCCCCATGCTATTCCGCATGATATATTAAGCGATACCATTTATGTTTTTACGCCGCAAGGTGACATCATCGATTTACCGCTAGGCGCGACGCCGCTGGATTTTGCTTATCGTGTACACACCAGTGTCGGGCATCGTTGTCGCGGTGCGAAAGTGCATGGCCATATCACTCCCCTCACGACTGCATTAAAAACGGGCGACAGCGTGGAAATTTTAACGGTCAGTCAAGGGGGACCCAGTCGTGACTGGATTAATCCGCATGCCGGCTATATAAAAACCGCCAACGCGCGCAGCAAAATTGCGCATTGGTTGCGGCAGCAAGAAGAAGAAAGTAAAAAAATTGACAAAATAGAAAAGATAGAAAAAACTGAAAAAATCAGTAAATCTGTCACGCCACTACCATCGAACAAACCCAGTACACCGCTGACAACGGATAATACAGCGCATGCCCATTTACAAGTTGCGGGCATGAATGATTTATTGACACGTTTAGCGCGTTGTTGCAAACCGATTCCCGGCGATGCGATTGTAGGTTTTATTACCCAAGGGCGCGGCGTATCCATTCATCGCCAGCATTGCGCCAATATGGTGCATGCAAAGGCGCAACACGATCCGCGCGTGATTCCTGTCAGTTGGGATGCGCATACCCTCGGACATTATTTTGCAGATTTAGTTTTGGAAGCGGCGCCGCGTGAAACATTGCTAAAAGATATTGCAGCGTTGTTGGCAAATTTAAAAATTCCATTATTGACATTAAATTCCAACGCCACACTGCGCACCACCACGACATTTATTTATTTAACCGTCAAAATTGAGCATGCCAGCGAATTACAAAACGTGCAAAAACAATTGGCGCACTTGCCGGGCGTGTTCACGGTGGGACGCTGTGCGCGCTGATACTTTATAGTAGATACAATTGTAACTATTCAGATGGCTACTCGGGCAAATAGCTCGCCCGCCTGCCGCCACTTAAGGGGGAG
>VFKI01000004.1 GCA_009885665.1 Gammaproteobacteria bacterium | reverse complement strand
GTTTGACCTCTGGATTTCCCTCACTTTCTTTACCTTCATCCCGTACTTCTTGATCGGTCATTTTTGTTTTTTCATGGAATTTATAATATTGCCAGCCCGCGTCACAGCCAACAATTAAAATGATACCGGGCAATAAAAAATAAGCAAAACTACTCAATAAACTTAAACCACTGTATATAGCAAGCCGTGGTGTCTGAGGCATTAATGCAATTAATACACTGGATTTTATATAGATAAAAGCCGCCAAAAACCCCACCATAACAAACGATTTCAAAGCAGAACGTCCAACACCCACTAACATTTGCACCGGTGAAAAAATACGACCTATATTATTAAGCGGATTCAAACGACTGAAATTCAACTGCAATGTTTCCAGCGTAAAATTCCAACCTCCAAATAAAATTGGCGAAAGCAAGCTAACAATAAACGCAGTGATCAACACCGGCAGAATCAATTTAAAACTATTGAGCACCATACGTTTAATAAAATACGCTAGAAAATCGGGATGACGCATGAGATGTGGCGCACCTTGCAGCCCTATGATTAAATCGTGTTGCAAAACAGTACTAAAGTGCCCCGCCAATAACAAAACAACAGACACGGTGATCATGCAAATCATACCCGATGAAAAATCAGGCGAACGTAAAATGGTTCCTTGCTGATGCAGCTCAGTGAGGCGCTTACCCGTCGCCGCATGTTTCTTTTCTTGTCCATCATCTGCCATGTAGGCGGCCTCCAGAAAATATATCGTGCGCTTGGATTAAAGCGGCACGCATGAAGGTTTGACCTTGTATCAAGGCAGGCTGAAAAGTAATCAACACACAAATAAAACCAAACAAAATGGTCAGGCCAATACCGACAGAAAAAACATTGAATTGTGGCGCCAGGCGCGTCATTAATGCCATTGCACAATTAGTCAGTAAGGTCGCGATCATCACAGTGATGGCCAACAATACCGCCTGTGGCAATATGATGCAAAAAAAATTAAAAATATGTTGCAATAAAGCATGAGGCAATACAGATTGTCCTAAAGGAAACCATACAAAGCTTTCCAATACAGTACGCAACACATAAAGATGTCCATTTAATAATAAAAAAATCATCAAATAACAAAAATAATAAAACCGTGTCAATGTTGCAATATTACCCAGTGCCGGATCGATCATGCTGGCCATCATCAAGCCTATACTAGAAGAAACGATTTGGCCGAAAGCGGTAAATACCTCAAAAATAACATTAAAAGTCAACGCTAATAACAAACCTAATATCACTTGGTAAGCGCCTGCCACCACCATTTCACTGGGTGGTAATGTCGCGATTTGAGCGGGCATTGGCAATAACATCACTACCCAAACAGATAGCAATATGATCAGCGCAATTAAAATACGCTTGTTAATATAAGCCGAGGTAAAAAACATAAAGCCAGACGCAAAGACGCCGATACGAAGGGATGCCAGCGCCAGCATACTCATGTGTGCCAATACCCATGGCAATAATGCCAACGGATTCATGTTCTACCCTCAAGTAATATAAGCATTCAAATCCATTAAATAATGCTGCATCAATATTGCTAATTTTTCCATCATCCACGGCCCCAGGGTAAAAACAATTAAAAAAACCAACATAAACTTTGGCAAAAAAGTGAGCGTCGCTTCATTTAATTGGGTTGCTGCCTGCAAAATAGATAACACCACCCCGGCCAGTAAAACAGGGACGGTGACAATACATACGCCACTAAAAGCATAAAGCAGCATCTCACGCATGGCATTCAAGATTTGACTATCCACCATCTCGCTCTCCTTTTACATAACTGACACGATCATCCAATAATACCGCTTCATACTTAGCTGCCTTTTTTTGTTGTGCTTGCAATAAAGTATCTTCCATATGCTCCATTGCATGCATGCGACTATTCACTTTTTGCAAATGCATTAATAATTCAGCGCGATGATTTTCTAATTGCAGCAATTCTTGCTCTGTCGTCACAATAAGCTTTTCAATTTTACCCAAAAAATGATGGAAATTTTTATTAAGTGCCGGCATGACTGCCGTCAACGTTAAGGTTTTTGATTGTACATATTCAGCCAAATAGCCACGCATACGTTGAATCGCTGCCATTTTTTTAGCCATTTTTTCTGCCAGCAATGCCATATCGCGCAAACAGCTTTCTTTCTGTTTTTTAAAGCTGCATTGTAACAGTGAAACTTTTTTGATATTTAGCATGCATCATACTCCTACTCAAGCACGTGCTTGAGTGCTGCCACACTGTCTGTCAAATTGCTTTGTTCCGCCATACCTTGACCTAAAAAAGCAAATAATCTTTCACGTCGTATAATGGCTTCATCCACAATGGGATCTGCACCCGATTGGTACATACCAATATTAATCATTTCACGATTTTGTTGATATGCGCCAAATAAACGCCTGAAGCGTGTCGCCATTTGCAAGTGTTCTTCTGTCACCACCGCTTGCATCGTCCGGCTGATAGAATGCTCAACATCAATCGCTGGATAATGACCGCTGTCAGCCAACGCACGTGACAACATAATATGACCATCCAATACCGAACGCGCATGATCTGCAATCGGATCGGTATGATCATCCCCTTCCATCAATACGGTATAAAACGCCGTAATGGAACCTGATCCTTGCACACCATTGCCTGAACGCTCAATTAACCGCGATAAACGCGCAAATACTGAAGGCGTAAAACCACGTGTCGCCGGCATTTCGCCAATCGACAAGGCAATTTCACGCAACGCATGCGCATAACGCGTCAGTGAATCAATTATCAATAAAACCGACATGCCTTGATCACGATAATATTCCGCCAACGTAGTTGCCAACATTGCAGAATTTACCCGCATCAACGGTAAGGTATCCGCCGGCGCTGCCACCACCACGGCACGTGCACGCCCTACATTTCCCAAGCTTTCTTCAATAAATTCGCGAACTTCACGGCCGCGTTCACCCACCAAACCGACCACGACAATATCGGCAGACGTTGCGCGCGTCATCATGCCGAGCAACACACTTTTACCTACACCACTCCCGGCAAATATTCCCATACGCTGACCGCGCGCAATAGTAAATAAAGCATTAATTGCGCGGATACCCACATCCAAAGGTGCAGAAATACGTGTGCGCACCATGGGATTAATGGGTCTTGCCACCAAGGGATAAATTTCACCCGCTAACAAGGGCGCGCCGCCATCAATCGGTTGCCCCATGGCATCCAATACACGACCTAAACGATCCATCCCCACCGCAATCGCAACGCGCCGACCCATAGGTTGTACGCGCGCACCCGGATGTAAGCCTTGTACATTTTCTGCCGCCATTAAATACGTTGTATCACCGGAAAATCCAACAACTTCTGTGCGCACTGTTCTATCATCTTCCAAGCTGACGAGGCACACGGTATTAAGCGGCACGGCTAAACCCGTGGCTTCAATTTTCATACCCGTAATACGCGTAATTTTGCCACTCACAATCGCATGTGGCATACGTGGCATATCCGCTAACACTTGCTGATAGTGACGGCTGATTTTTTGCATAACAGGCATTTCGGCCATGCTATTCTCCTAATGCCAAAAGATTTTTCTAAAAAAGCTATAACAATAGCTGGATACGTTCTTGCAATAGTGCGCGTATTTCAGTGGCATTCGATTGCAACACCATATCGCCTTGGGATAAATTAGCATCCATATGCCATTTAATTGCAGTGAAATTATCATCTGTCATTTGCATATTGGTTAACATTTCATAATCTGGCGGTGACAGTTTTACACTGAGAAAACCCCCTTTTTGTTCAATTAAACGGGTTAATTCCATCAGCATATTACCAAGCAACTCGGGTTTAGCGTGGATTTCGTGCAAGATTAATTTATGCGCAATGCCCGCAATCATACTGTCAAGGATATCCATTAATTCACGTTCACGGCCTGCAAATGGATTTTGTAGTGTTTGCAACAAAGGTGTCAATCTTTCAATACACTGTTGATATTGCATACGTTGTGCCGCCAACAGCGTGCGCTCTTCTTGTAATTGCCTACGTTCTTCTGCTAACTCACGCAACACATCAAAACTAATACGCTCGCCCTGTGCGTCCCGCGGGCTTTCTTCCTCTACCTCAGCCATCGCCTCGCGCGTTAATAAAGGAAATGCCCATTCTGTTTGACTATTATAGTTACGCATCATTGCCTTCCTCATCAAAATATAACATCAGGATTTCCTTTAGTCACCAGCATAATCTTTTTCTCTTCATCCAACTTTTTTGCCAACCGTAAAATATTTTTTTGTGCATCGAGTACTTGTGACACTTTAACGGGCCCTTTTGTATCCATATCATCCTTCAGAATTTCAGCTGCCTTAGCGGACATATTATTCAAAAACATTTGCCGCACACGATCATCAACCCCTTTTAACGCCAACAACATGTCATCATTGCTAATTTCTGACAACAACGTTTGAAAGCTGCGTTTATCAATTTCAGTCAAGCGATGGAAAGGAAATATTTTCTCTTGAATACGCTCGCCCAATTCTTTATTATCTTGTGTAAGTTGCTGCACAATTTCATGCTCTGTCGTGCTATCTAATGATGAAATGATATTGGCCACTGCATCAAGACCGTTGATAGAAAAAACATTATTGCGTTCAGTATCCACCAATTCCTTATGGAAAAAATTTGACATCGACTGCAAAGCAAAATACGTAATAGAACTAATCTGTGTCATACGCTGAAACACTTGACTTTGCGTAGTTTTGGGCAACATCTTAATCAAACGAATACCATAATCACTACTAATATTATTAAATATGACAATGACAATCGCCGTAATAATTTGCGGATGTTCATCTTTAATAATTTCTAAAATACTTTGAATCGGCTGTATTTTAATAAGCTCCAACCATTGATCTTTTTCATTATTGACACCATGAATAATACTATCAATTTTTTTATTCCCCATCGCAGAAAGAAGTGAACTCTTAATTTTATCGCGTGAGGTAAGATCGATGCTGGTGCTATTTGTTTCAGAAAAAAAACTATCCAGCGCTTCCATCATTTCAGACTCTGACACACTGCCAATATGGTCAATCGCTTCAACAATAGCGCTGACTTCCTTAGGCGTCATCGCTTTTAAAATTTCATTCGCGCACTTCTCGCCAACACCCAGCAAGACAATTGCCGCACTTCTCACTTTATCCATGTGACAATTCCTTTATTTATTCACCCATCCCTTAATCACATGCGCAACGCGCGTCGGTTCTTCGCTGGCCAATTGCTTTAAGCGTGTCATGCCTTCTTCCTTTACTTGCACCATAGAAGGATCCATGCCAGGCCCGCCCAGCCGACGACTTTCTGCTGAAACTTGTAACGGCTTAGCCGCTTCCACCAAAAAGCGTGAAATTCTTCGATAGAAAAATACGAGCAATACAAAGCCAAATAAAATGCCCGCTGATTTTTGCACCATAGACCAAAACCATACTTGATTCCATATCTTCACTGGCGGCAAAGCCACTTCAGCAGGTGCCGGCGAATAATTGCTATTGATCACGGTAACGGTATCACCCCGTGCTGCATTGAATCCCATTGTGGCCTTAACAAGATCGGTAATTTTAGCCAACATATCCGCGCTGACCGGTTGCAACGTCAGCTTACCCGTTTTAGGATCGGGTACTTGCATATTATCGACCACTACCGCAACCGATAAACTTTTGACTTGGGCAAAATTTTGTTTTTTATACGTTACCGTACGTGACACATCGTAATTCTGCGTCATTTGATTTTGCTGTGAACCCCCGCCCGATTTCGCCGCACCGGCATCAGACCCACCGCTAGGCGGCGTATTAGACAGCGCACCTGGCACGCCTGATGCGCCCGCACTACCGCCTGAACTCGATGTCATCGTTTGCTGACTACGTAATACACGTGCATTTGGATCATATTGTTCTTGCGCATTTTCTTGTTGGGTAAAATCAATATTTGCGTTAACACGCACATTGACATGATTGGCGCCTATGATAGGCGTGAGAATCGCGTTGATGCGTTTTTCATAATACCCTTGCACATCATTTTGATAATTAAGTTGCTCCATATTATACAAATTACCATTCATCAAATTATCTGAAAGGAAATGGCCATATTGATCCGTGACGGCAACATTATTGGGATCGAGTCCCGGCACACTGTCAGCAACGATTTGCATAATGGAGCGAATTTTTTCATGATCAGACACCAACCCCGGTGACATAGACAAAACCACTGATGCTGTCACTTGTTGTTTTTCATCAGCAAAAATTTGATTTTGTGGCATGGCGATATGCACATTCGCCGAAGTAATTCCTTGGATATGACTAATGGTGCGCGCTAAATCGGCTTCCAGCGCACGTAAATAACGCGCATTTTCCATGAATTGACTATTTGCCAATACGCCTTGATCATTTAAAAAAGCATAACTCGCACCGTCATCGTGCTGCACCCCAGCCGCCGATAACTTTAATTTTGCTGCATCTAGATCATTCGCCGGCACCATAACAACGCCATCATGATCACCCATATGATATTGGATATCCGCTTGTTCCAAAGTGTCGATCACTGAACTCATATTTTGTTGCGTTATTTTATAATTCAAAGGCGCGTAAACCGGTTGCTGGATAGCCGTATACAAATAAATACCGAGCGCAACGCTTAAAGTAACGCCAACCAGAAAAGAAAGCTGGCGAAAGCCTGCACTTTTTAATAGCGTGCCAAGATCAGGTATGCCTGCCATAACTTCATCCTTTAAATCAGACCGTGCTACTGTTTAGGTGCTCCGTAGAAACGGTCATCTTCGGCCGTTTTCTATAAAATCTGACACCTGCTGAATAGTGACTAAACCGTCATATTCATAATTTCGCGATATGAATCCAATAATTTATTGCGTACTGTCACCAAACCTTCAAATGCTAAACGTGATTTTTGCGACGCGACGATCACTTGCGACATCGACACAGATTGATCGCCCGTGACATAGGCTGTTTTCAATTGTTCGCTGGTCGTTTCTACTTGATTCACATTTGTGACAGCATCCTTAGCTAAGGCCATGATGGCATCAAAACCACCGCCTGTGCTGGGCGTAGCTGACACACCCAGTGCATTAGATGTATCGAGCGCCGCCGGGCTATCAGTCATTTTGATACCCGATCTTTCTGATAAAGCACGCAAACGTGACATCACTTCATTTAAGTCATTGCGTACCGGGCCGATACTCCCTACTGACATGGTCGACATCCTTGTATTGCTATCTCTTGCAGGTAGATGCAATTTCTGTACCAGGTCGCTACTTAAATGATGGAGGCACGCGCATGTCATCATAACTATCTAATACCTACTACAAAAGATAAGACAAGCGAAGATGAATGCGCCCGCAGCACACTGCATCGGACGCGCTCAATTTGACATTGAGCAAAAATATTGCTAATTTCTAAAGTCACTAGAACAGACGCAAGGATTGCGCAATGAATTATGTTCTACTCAGTGATGGCTGCCCAAGTTGCACTTATGCTGCTAACGCATTTAGCTTGCTGGAAATTCCACTCCAGCACTGCCAAGCCATCCAACCCGAACAATTAGACACTGCAAAAGCCTTAATTATCTGTCAAAATATGCTGGCTAAATACAATAAAAAAATGAATGCCGCAGTGAATCGCTTAAATTTGCTTGTCGTGTTATTACAAAACAAGGACAATCAACCCTCCACCCAACCCGCCCGCAAACACTTAGTTGAACCCATGACAGCAGACTGGCTCACACTGCGCGCACCTTTCAATCGACAAAGCTTGACTGATATTTTGCACATGTGCACGCAACACACGCCCACACCTTCCGCATCACCCACTCCACCGGCGCTGGCGCGCTTAGTAGGGAAAAGCGCCGCTATTGCTCGCATCAAACATATGATTCAGCAAGTGACGGATACGAATTCAACCGTACTCATTTTAGGCGCATCTGGCACAGGCAAGGATGTAATTGCTTCTTGTATACATATGACATCCAACCGTCATGACAAACCTTTTGTGCCGGTAAACTGTGGCGCAATTCCCGCAGACTTGATGGAAAGCGAATTGTTTGGCCATGAAAAAGGCGCGTTTACCGGTGCGTATGCACGCCGCGTTGGCCGATTTGAGCTCGCCGCGGGTGGCACGCTATTTCTAGATGAGATTGGCGATATGCCCATGCCGATGCAAGTTAAGTTGTTACGGGTGATTCAAGAAAGAAAAATTGATCGCGTCGGCGGCACACAGTCAATTGATGTCAATGTTAGAATCATTGCAGCGACTAATAAAAATCTTACTCAACTCATCGAAGAAGGCACATTTCGCGAAGATTTATATTATCGCTTGAATGTATTCCCCATCGAAGTACCTGCCCTGCGCGAGCGTAGCGATGATATTCCAGAATTGGTTGATTTTCATTTACAAAAAATTCACCTGCGTCTGAATCAAAACATCATTTTAACCGATCCCGCTTATACAAAAATTGCCGATTATCCATGGCCTGGCAATATTCGTGAATTACAAAATTTTTTAGAACGGCTCGTTATTTTATATCCAAACCAAGTTGTATCACCGGCTGAAATCGAATACCATTTACCGCAACATCCGTCAGCAACACACGCGGCGGCAGATGCGCAACACACGCGACCGGCAGAAAATTTTTTTTCAAGCAAGATTTTTCTCGAAGAAGCTTGCCCAACATGATATCGATGAGCGATTAATAGTGCGCTATTAGAATGGTCATTATTAAATTTAGGCATAATTTTTTAGTTTCTCTCTACTTTTATAAAAAAATGGCGTAACCATTCAGCACAATCTTCGAAAAATACCAGCGAGGCCAGATGCAACCTGACTTTGCGCGATGGGGGATTCTTAAGGGGGAGAATCGCGATTCTCCCCCTTAAGTG
>VFKI01000158.1 GCA_009885665.1 Gammaproteobacteria bacterium | reverse complement strand
CGAACCCACGGCAGGTCGGCTTTAAGCAGCACTACGCTTATCTTCAACCTTTTTGGAGCCGCAGTATGCTTAACTTAATGGCAGTGAAGCCGGCTGGCCCCAAGGGGGTGCTGAGCTGTCACGCGCTTTTTTTGCCGCTATTGCCCTTGCTGCTCTTGGCTAACAGCGACTTCTGTTTCTGCTATTTTTGCGGTCTTGAGCGAAGCATTCAATGCCGCCGCCGTATCTTTACGTGTACCGCTCAATTTTTCACGGATACGTGCAGCTTTACCACTCAGTTTGCGCATGTAGTACAGTTTGGCGCGACGTACATCGCCACGACGCTTCACGTCTACACCATCAATCAGTGGGCTATGTGCTTGAAAAACACGTTCTACGCCAACGCCATGCGAAATTTTTCTGACAGTGAAGGATGAATTCAAGCCGCGATTGCGTTTAGCGATCACCACCCCTTCGAATGTTTGCAAACGGGTGCGTTCACCTTCTTTAACTTTGACCGCAACGGCAACGGTGTCACCTGGTGCAAAATCAGGCAGCGTACGCTGCATTTGTTCGGCTTCAAGCGTTTGAATAATGTTCATGATGGTTCTTTCCTCAATAATAACCCAAAGTTTAAATATATTTAATGTATCTACTATAAAAGATAGGGTAGAAGAACTGAAGTACGCAGCACACTGCATTGACGAGCGTCAGAGGGGGAGAATAGCGCTCTCCCCCTCTGACAACTCCCCCATCGCTACCCATTACCCTAAATTATGTAGTAGATACCATTAACGGCTAGACTGCGCGCATTTCATTCTGATCCTTTGCACGCATAGCTATCACTAACCGCTTCTTTCATTGTGTTGTCGGATAAACACCGCCAACAACTCCTGTTCTTCCGCTGTCAGCGTTTTTTGCGCTAACAGATCGGGGCGTCGTAACCACGTGCGCCCCAGTGACTGTTGTAACCGCCAGCGTGTAATGGCTTTATGATCGCCACTCAACAATACCGCCGGCACTTTTAACCCATTAAATATTTCTGGACGGGTATAGTGTGGATATTCTAATAAGCTATGATGCAATGATTCATCGACTGCTGATTCAGCATGCCCTAATGCGCCCGGTAGTAGGCGAATAATGGCATCCATCATTGTCAATGCCGCAAGTTCACCACCGGATAAAATGAAGTCACCCAGCGACCACTCTTCGCCGCCCAATAATTCGGGCAGCCGCGCATCGATCCCTTCATAGCGACCCGCAACAAAAATCAAGCCGCTTGCTGTCGCCATGTCTGCTGCTGCCGCTTGATTAAAATGCTTACCTTGCGGGGTGAGCCAAATCAATCGTGTGCCTGCTGGCGCTGCGTGCTGCGCCGCTTGAATGGCGGCTTGCAACGGCTCAGCCAACATGACCATGCCCGGCCCGCCGCCATAAGGACGATCATCGACCTTATGGTAGCGGTTGGTGGTGAAATCACGTGGATTCCAGCTGTGACGTGTCACTAAGCCTGATTTGCACGCGCGACCGGTAATGCCGAGGTCTAGTGCATTTAACATATCCGGCAATAATGAGACGAGGGACAGCCACACTTTTACATTTATTCCTAATATCGTATCTACTACAAAAGATAGGGCAGAGGAACGTATCTCCTACATAAAGCAGGGCAAATGTTGGCGATGGGGGAGTTGTCAGAGGGGGAGCGCGCTATTCTCCCCCTCTGACGCTCATCAATGCAGTTTGCCGCGTACTCAGTTCCCCATAGTTACGCTTAAATCAACACCCAATCAACCACGATCGTGCGCTTAACAAGATCAACTTGCTGGATAACTCGACCCATCAGCCAAGGAATGCCATGTTCTTTGCCGTCAGCAGCCCGAATGACGAGCACATCATTGGCGCCTGTTTCTAGCAACGATTTTACGGTTCCCATCACTTCGTTGGCGCTGTTGGTTACGGTCATGCCGATTAAATCTGACCAGTAATACGTCCCTTGTGACGGGGGCGGTAACTGGCTGCGCATAATGCAAATATCTTTACCGGCCAGCAATTTTGCAGCTTCTGGCGAGGTGATGCCAGCGAGCTTGACGACCAAACCTTTGCCATGCACTCGGCTATCACTCGGCGTGGTAGCCTTATCATCGATATACCAAGGGGCATAGTCTACAATCGCGTGCACAGGATCGGTATAGCTAAATACTTTCAGCCAGCCGCGCACACCATAGGGTGTGCCGACTTTGCCGATAATACTGTATTCACCCTCAGGCTGCGGCATCGTCCGTCGCAGTTTTTTCAGCAGGCTGATATTTCTTCAGTAATTGACTGACGCGATCGGATGCTTGCGCGCCTTGCGACAGCCAGTATTGAATGCGGTCAGTTTCAAGGTGCACACGAATTTCTTTGCCGGCAGCGATGGGATTGAAGTAGCCGACGCGTTCGATGCAGCGGCCATCACGTGCGCAGCGCTTGTCAGCGACGACGACGTGGTAGAATGGGCGACCTTTCGCGCCACCCCGGGACAGGCGGATAACAACCATTGATACAGTTCCTGTAATAATAAAGCTTTCGCCTGCGCTAAAAGCACAGGCGTGAAAGGCGGGCATTATACCCCTCTTATTCTTCTTTCATCAAGGGTAACGCGTCTTTTTCTTGTTCGATATGCGTAATCCACTCTTGGACCTCTTTAGCGTCAGGGTTTAAGGCCAGCGCATATCGAAAGTGAGTCAGGGCGGCGGTATCGTTATCAAGGTAGTGCAAGCACAAACCGAGGTTGTATGACAGGCTGTAGTTTTCTGGCATAAAGTGACGGGCTTGGGTGTAATATTTTGCTGCTTCAGCATAGTTTTTCAGCGTATGAAAAAATAAACCCACTTCGAATAATACGCAATCTGTCTTAGGCATATCATAAAAATTAGCAGCAAGCTGGTGCATACCCGCCGTCATAAAATTTAAAGTGTCGCGATCGGTATCTTTGATCAGCGTGCGCACGCGGCTGGCCAGTTTCATATAAATATGTGGATCCCAACCGGCCAATTGCATATGTGCGGCAATGGTATCCAGCTGACATTCATTAAAAGTGTCACTCATACGGCGATGTAAGGTGAAATAATCTGCTGGGCTCATGCCTTCGACCCAATCAGATAGCGCGCGCTGTGTTTCCCCCATGTCTGACAAACCAAAACCACAAGAAAACACGGCAGTTTTGATGCCTTTACGCGGCGTTTGCAAGCAATATTCACCGCCGGCATTTTGCATGTATTCGCCAATGGCGTGAAAATTCACCATCGCTGAAAAGAAACAACCATGGAAGTAAATCGGTGGGGTGGTCGCGCCATCCAAAGTGTGCAATGCGCCATTGCCTTTATCGGTTGAGAGTAATAGCAGACGATTGTTGGCCAATTTGCGCAGAAAGCCCAGCGCATGAAATGCGCCAATCGGGAGTAAGAAAACGGTATCTTGTAATTCAGAGCGGTATTTTTCGAGGATATTGTCGATGAGTGGATCGCCATAAAATTCGCTGGCCACTTTTTTGGCATCATAATGCACCTTGACTTTTTCCATCTCGATCGGCGTATTGCCATCCATATTGTCTTGCGGTGTTTCAAGGCTGGTGGTGAGTTCATATAACGCTTCTTCACGGACACCGAATAAATCATTCAAAGAGGTATCAAAAATATAATTGCCAATGACCGTCAAGGGATTGATCAGGGTGGTGTGATCTAAATGCGTTTTACTTTGTACGAGCGTAATGGGGCGTTCCGCTTCCATATCGTAAATGGCAAATTCGACCCAGCCTTTTTCTACCAGTGGCTGAATGGCGTGATGCTTTTCCCAGTATTGCATATTGCTGCGCGTGAAATCACTCATCACATGGCAAACGCGCACATCGTGCATGCCGGCTTGTTGCATCATTTGATGTAATGCGGTGACAAAATAAAAGGTAAAACGGCCGCTACCTGCGCCTATTTCAAGGATATAGAAAGGGTGCTGGCGTGTTTCAGGGTGTTTGGCCATCCAGTCGCGCATAAAGCCCAAAAAAATACGCGCATAAGATTTGGCAATGAAGGGGTTACAGGTAATGTAAAACGGGACTTGATTAACCCAAGCGCTTACACCGGCACGATCAAAGTAGTCCTTCTGAATGCGCCAGAGTGTGGATTTTGAAAAGCGTTTGTGTTGTTCGATGACGATGTTTTTTTCAGTGGTCATGTCGCAGGCTCCTGGGTAGTGTTTACGACCAGATTAGCATAATCAGCAGCGTTCCGTCACATGGCAAGGATGATCGGCATGACCGCTTTCCACTTGCAGCGTGGCGTGATGGATATGGAAGTCATGCCGTAAGCAGGCATTGATGACACGGAAGTCTTCATCGCTCAGTTTGGCCTCAGGCATAATAAGGTGCGCCGTCAGCGCGACTTCACGGGTGCTTAAACCCCATATATGCAAATCGTGCACAGCGCGCACGCCATTTAGTTGATTTAAATAAGCCAGCACAGCCGTGTGGTCGATGTGATGTGGCACAGCATCGAGCATAAGGCGGACAGCGTTGCGTAATAAGCCAAACGTACTCCATAAAATAATCGTGACGATCAACAGGCCTGCCAACGGATCAATCCAATCAGCGTGTGTCCAATAAATGAGTCCACCCGCAATAACGACACCAAATGAAATGAGCGCATCGCCCGCTAAATGCAAAAAAGCCCCTTTAATATTCAGATCTTCTGCTGCGCCGCGCATAAACAATAATGCGGTACTGCCATTGATGACAATGCCAATTGCCGCCACCGTCATGACGATGCCGGCATGTACTGGCGTGAGATGCCATAATTTCCAGATGGATTCATAGATAATCAGCGCCACACTGGCGGTGAGTAATAATGCATTGATGAGCGCGGCCATAATCGTCGTGCGTTTATAACCATAACTATAGCGCTCGCGCGCCGGTCGTGTTAGCAGCCAATTGGCACCCCACGCGAGTAATAAACCACACACATCGCCAAAATTATGCACAGCATCAGCCAGTAAACTCATAGAATCTGCAAAAATAGCATAGCCTATTTGCACGCTGACAAATGCAGCATTGAGTAAGACGGCTAAGGCAAATGCCGTATTAAAAGTGTGTGGCGCGTGATGCGCGTGGTCGTGATGGGCGTGGTCATGTGCCATATTACTTAATCTCTTCATAATAACAGATTGAGAAAATTATTCTTTTCGCGATGGGGAGGGTTGTCAGGGAGGGGAGAAGCGCGATTCTCCCCTCCCTGACGCTCGTCAAGGCTTGCTACTGGGCATTGATACGCCCTCATCTTCTTTGTGTTGAGAAGCTTATCCATAATTAAGATCACCTAATCTCTTCTGAGTCGTTCGGTCGATGCCAGTGGTGTAGGGTAGCGCAAAACCACCCAATAGCAAGAAACGATGAAGGTGAGCAGTGTGGCGGCTTGGATGGTATAAGCAATTGTTGGCGTGATGAGTTGCGTGCTGCTCGCAACATAGCTAATCAATAATGAGAATTCACTGATTTGGCCAAGGCGCACGCCAATCTCAAATCCCACTGGGCGGCTTTCACCTGTACGATTTAATAAAAAGCCAAAGACTAAGGGTTTCAATAACAAGGCGACGCCGGCTAATAATAGCGTAGGTAACCAAATGCTGGGTAAATAGCTGAAATTAAATTCGGCGCCAATCGCAAAAAAGAAAATCACTAAGAAGAAATCACGCAAAGGTTTTAAGCTTTCGGCAATATAAAGTGAAATGGGGTGAGAGGCGAGCGCAATACCGGCAATAAATGCACCAATTTCTTCGCTGAGTCCCATCATGTGCGCCGTTTCTGCCATACACAAACACCAGCCGATGGACAGGATAAAAATATATTCATGAATGCTGTCAAAACGCGCCATTAAGGGGGCGAGTAAAAAGCGTTGAAATGTATAGCCCATGGCGAGCAAAAGTGGAAAAGCGATAAAGAGCGTGCCAATGCCATGCCAAGAAAGGAGGTGGTCGCTGGCAGCATGTAAGATCAATAATACGGCGATAGCGATGATATCTTGTAATAGCAAGATGCTGATCATTAATTCGCCCGTATGTTGATGGTGCAAAATGGTCGTCGGTAATAATTTGATGCCGATAATGGTGCTGGAAAACATCATAGAAATACCAACGACAAAGGTGGCCATGGCGGAAAAACCACACAATTTACCAATGCCGATGCCGAATATAAGGAAGATGAGCGAGCTGATGAGGGCGATGAGGCTCATCTTGCGCAGGGAATGCAACAGGCTGCTGGGTTGTAAGTCGAGGCCAAGCAAAAATAACAAAAAGATAATGCCCATATTGCCGACTTCGTTGATAAGCGGTGTGTCACTGATGGCTTTGAGGCCATAGGGGCCTAATAGGGCGCCGAGTGCAATATAGGCGACTAACAATGATTGACGGGTGAAAAGGGCGGCGGTGGAGAGTAAGGCTGTGCCGGTGAAGATCAGGAAGATCACATGCATGATGGGCTGGCTGTTGCTGGGCATGGGTTATCCCTCCGGTGTTGTTGTTTTGATCATTATACACAGATGTTACGCACTATTAGCATTTTTACTGTAGCTGTTCCGGTGCGCCGTAGATACGTCACGCTTTACGCTTGCAATGACACCAATGAAGTATTTCCACCCGCCGCTGTGGTATTAATTGACAGCGCGCGCTCAACACATAACCGTGGTAAATAATGGGGTCCGCCTGCTTTAGGCCCGGTGCCGGATAAGCCTTCGCCGCCGAATGGCTGCACGCCCACTGTCGCGCCAATCATATTGCGATTGATATAGATATTGCCGACCGGCATATTAGAGGAAATATAGTCAATGGTTGCCGCAATGCGACTGTGAACACCCAGCGTTAAACCATAGCCGGTCGCCCGAATTTGTGCCATAACCTGATCAAGGTCTTTGCTCGCATAACGGATGATATGCAAGACGGGGCCAAAAACTTCTTCTGGTAATAAAGTTAAATCAGGTAATTCAATTGCGCATGGCCCAAAGAAAGTACCGCTATTGGGCGTGGGTAACTGCAGTAACACTTTTGCTTCTTTATGCATGCGTGCGACGTGCTGTTGTAATTTTTGCTGCGCTTCTGCATCAATGACAGGCCCGACATCGGTTGCCAATAAGGTGGGATCGCCAATACGTAATTCGCGCATCGCCCCCAATAACATATCAATCACGCGCTCAGCAATGTCTTGTTGAATAAATAATACACGTAACGCAGAACAACGTTGCCCCGCGCTGTTGAACGCGGATTGTATGACATCGGCAACAACTTGCTCAGGCAGGGCAGAAGAATCGACGATCATGGTATTTTGTCCGCCGGTTTCGGCAATCAAAGGGATGATGGCGCCGTCACGTGCCGCGAGCGTGCGTTGTATCAAGCGTGCCGTGGCAGTCGAACCCGTAAACATGACGCCCGCCGTGCGGGTATCCGCAATTAATTGCGCGCCGACGGTCGAGCCTGATCCCAATATGATTTGTACAACATCGCTCGGAATACCCGCTTGATGTAATATTTTGACCGCTTCAATGGCAATGCGCCGTGTTTGTTCAGCGGGTTTGGCAAGCACTGTATTACCGACAGCGAGGGCGGCAACGACTTGGCCAATAAAAATCGCCAGTGGGAAATTCCATGGGCTGATACACACGATACTGCCGCGCGCATGTAGCGATAACTGATTGAGTTCACCGGTGGGGCCGTTCAATACGACCGGCGTCATGAGGCGGCGCGCTTCTGCGGCATAATAACGGCAAAAATCGATCGCTTCGCGGACTTCCGAGACGCAATCCGCGATTTGTTTGCCGGCTTCTAACGTTAAATAGGTCATCAATTGCGGCATATTTTTTTCAAATAAATCCGCAGCGGCGTCTAGACATGCTGCACGCTCAGCTGCCGGACAATGTGCCCATGCGTCATTGGCAGCGTATGCTTTTTCAATCGCCGCAGTGACTTCTGTTGCGGTCATATCCGTGACATCATATGAACAATGCGGCGCCGTTGCTTCCAGGGTCGTTTTTAAAGCGCTCAGTGTTATCGGATCGGATAAATCCATGCCGGTTGAATTGAGGCGTGCTGCACCATAAATATCACGTGGTAAAGGGATTTTCGGATGCGGTTTATAGGTAAGCGCGGCCATTTTTTCTGCCGGGTCGCTAATGATTTCGTCTATGGGTAATGCCAGATTGCCCATTAAATTAATAAAAGAAGAGTTCGCGCCATTTTCTAATAAACGGCGGACTAAATAACTGAGCAAATCACGATGTGTGCCGACCGGGGCATAAATACGGCAAGGGTGTTGTGGCACGATGCCATCGTAGAGTGACTGACCCATGCCATGTAAGCACTGGAATTCAAAGTCTTTACTGTCGCCTGCCATGTCAAGGATTGCAGCAACAGAATACGCATTATGCGTGCCAAACTGCGGATAAAAACAGTCTGGTTGGCTGAGCAACTTGCGTGCACACGCCAGCCATGAAACATCTGTTGCCGCTTTGCGCGTGTAAACGGGGTAAGCGGTTTGACCGCCGACTTGTGCGAGCTTAATTTCACTATCCCAATACGCGCCTTTAATTAAGCGTACCATCAGGCGGCGGCCATAAAATTTAGCGCGATCAGCCAGCCAGTCGATGACATACGGTGCGCGTTTTTGATAGGCTTGCACCGCCAGCCCTAATCCTTGATAGGCGCGTGTCGCAGGATTGGCCATCAATAATTCGAGTATTTCTAATGATAATGTCAGACGCTCAGCTTCTTCAGCGTCAATCGTTAAGTTGATATTGGCGGTCGCTGCAGCTGCAACCAACTGTTCAAGGCGGGGCAGCAGTTCGTTTAATACGCGTTCACGTTGTGCTAACTCATAACGTGGATGCAATGCCGAAAGCTTAATCGAAATACCCGGTGACTCAATTGGGTTGCGCGTCGTGCCTATTGCGCTGATCGCTTGAATCGCGTGTAAATAAGACTGAAAATACCGTTCAGCATCTTCAGCTGTGCGCGCGGCCTCGCCTAGCATGTCATATGAATAGCGGTAACCTTGCGCTTCCGCTTCTTTGGCGCGCTTTAATGCTTCCGTTATCGTCGTACCCATGACGAATTGGCGTCCCAGCTGTTTCATGCCTTGCATGATCATGGGTCGGATGACGGTGGCGCTGCTACGGGCTAATAAACGCTGTAAAGAGGCGCTGAGCGTTTTTTCGGTGTTGAGCGTAGGGGCAAGTAGCTTGCCCGTCAAAATGAGTGACCACGTGGCGGCATTGACGAATAAGGAATCGCTGCTGCCACTGTGGCGCTGCCAGTTGCCGGCCGCTAGGCGGTCACTGATGAGTTTATCGGCGGTGGCGCTATCAGGAATACGCAGTAAAGCTTCGGCGAGACACATCAGCGCAATCCCTTCGTCCGAGGACAAGTCGTATTCATGTAGAAAAGCATGCAAGCTGCCTTGTTGCTTTTGGCGTGCACGGGTGTCGTTGACGAGAGCGGCAGCGGCGGCATGAATGCGTTGTTTTGCGGCGGGTGAAAATTGTGCTTGAGGCAGCAGGTTTTCAACGCATCGCGTTTCATCGGCACGATACGCTTGGTCGATTGCGGTTAATAAGGCAGTGTGGCGGGGTAGGGCATTTGTAAAAATCATGGTATGTGATGCTCGCAAAGTTGGTATACTGCGGAATCTTTAATGTAACTGCTCAGGTGTTCTGTAGAAACGGTCGTCTTTGGCCAATCTTTTGCGAAAAATCGCTTCAAAATGCTCGTGTACTGTCATACATGCGCCGCTTTTTCAGCAATTTTTCACAAAACCTTGGCTCAAATCCGATCGTTTTCTGTAAAATATAACACCTGCTGAATAGTTACTCTTTAATATATGTGGAGCATCATACGCTTGTCTCGTAATCAAAAAAAGAAAATCTGGTCACTAAAACCCATTCATATCAAAAAAACGGCCATCGCGCAACGTTTTCGTGGCTTATTGCCGGTGGTAATCGATGTGGAAACAACGGGTTTGCAACCTGCTACAGATGGTTTGCTCGAAATTGCCGCCATTTTTTTATGGATGGATGGGAGTGGGCGTTTACATCAAGGTGAAAAATTATTTTGGGCAGTTGAACCCTTTCAAGGCGCGCGGGTGGATCCAGAAGCGCTGGAAGTCACCGGCATTGATCCGGGGCATCCATTGCGCTATGCCATTCCAGAGCAGCAAGCTTTGCATCAATTATTTTGCCGGGTTAAACAAGCGCTAGAGAAAACCGGTTGTGATCGAGCCGTGTTGGTGGGGCATAATGCGTGGTTTGATTTAATGTTTTTACAAGCAGCGGTGAAGCGCGGCGGGTTTAAACGTGTGCCATTTCATTCGTTTACCAGTTTTGATACCGCATCATTAGCGGCTGTTGCGTTAGGTGAGACGGTGTTGGCTAAATCGCTCAGAAAGGCAAAACTCGGGTTTGATACGCGGGAAGCCCATTCGGCGCTGTATGACGCAAGCAAGACGGCTGAATTGTTTTGTTATATTGTGAATAAAGCCGATATGGTATAAGTCGAAATAGCGCGCTTAGCCACCAGGCAAAAAAAAGCCCGCTTTTCAGCGGGCTTTTCGTTTCCACCTGTGTAAGGTGTTGATTAAGCGTTTGCACCACCGAACTGGAAGCCAGCGCTGAGGCCGACGCCGAAGTGGCTTTCACCATCTTGACCTTTGCTGACACTGTAAGCTGTGTCGCGGTTGATTTGTAAACCAAGGTCAACATTTTTGAAAGCAGCAACGTTATAGGTTGCAATCCAGCGATGTTCTGGCAGCAAAATTGCAGCAGCTTCGTTGGATTCCTGATAACCAATCGTTACCTTTTGGTCTTTACCCATACTGTTGAAGCCAAAGCCAGCATTGATGCCCGCTGCCCATGGTTCAGCTTTTGAAAAGCTTGCTCCGCCATTGTTGATAGTTGCCAAATCGTTGATGTCAAAAGAAGTTAATGCTTTTGCATAATCAACGCCAACGCTGAACGGACCGCTTGTTAAAGCAGCGTCTGCAGCAATTTCACCGACGCGCGAATGACGGCTAGCGTCACCACGGAAGTTGCGAATCGCTTGCTCAACATCGTTTACGCCAGACATATCGCTTATGTAGCTCAGGTTAGCGTTAAAGCCAACAGCATCATTGGTGCTAGGCATGTCATAACCAATTGCCAAGCCATAAATGGTGTCGTGGCTATTGTTGCCGCCAGCGCCAGCTGAATTGCTACGTGGTGCGAGCGGACCATTAAAGGCGCTTACATCGCCGTGTAATGTGCCGGTGCCGGCTGGCGTAATAAAGCCAACTTGCGCAGCAGTACGTAACGTTTCAGTTAACACCTGGGTCATTGATCTCACTGGCGCATGTGTTTCATAACGGCCATGATCAATGAACTGTTTACCAACTTGAGCGTAAACAGGTGCAGCGTCGAAGTTAGCAATACGGCCATAGATTTGCTCTAAGGTGACCTTGTTATCGCCATTATGGGTGTAAGCTTTGCTATACCCTGCGTATCCATAGTCGGACACGTCCGTCCAGCTTGGGTCGCCATATTCTAAGCTGCCATATACCGTTGCCCAATCGCTGACTTTGCCGCTAAAGTTCAAATAAGCGTCGTTAACAGCAATGGCTTCGACATTGGTGCCGACAAAATGCTGTGAGCGATTGCCCCATTTTCCGTCGACTCTTAAGCCGCCAGCAATTGCAACAACCTTACCGCAGTTGGCTGCCCAAGCGCGATTGGTTTGCTGATTGATGATGGATAGTTCGCCATCGAACTTGGTGTTTGCTGTGCACGCTTCGACAACAGGAGCTTGCATGGCGCCCATGCCCTTGTAGTCAGGATGTGCTTCAGCTGGCATAGCCATTTGGTCAGCAGCCATTGCATGGTGAACTGCATGGTGATGACGATGGTGACGATGATGAACGTGTTTCACTGGGGCAGCAGCGGTGCTGGTGTCTGCAGTTGTGGCAGTAGCGGCAGGAGCTGCGGCGTCTGCTGCAAAAGCAGGACCAGTTACTAAAACTAGACCCAGTGCGCTCATTGATGCAACAACGAGGTGTTTAAATTTCATTTACTCTATCTCCTTGATATCAAAGTTTGATCCGGACGGAATCAAAACTACCTATAAAATCTGCATATTGCAAGCAAAAGTTCACCCCGGTTGCCTGAAGTAGACTTTTTTTGGGTGAAATTCTGCCTTTATTTTCATTACTGCATCTAATTTGGACTAGCCTATTAGAGGCGTGCAATGCGGTAGGTCGGTGCAGTCTGACGCTACGCCAAGCACCATAACGTATTCTCCTAATAGAATGCAATAGATACCCATTTGGTGCATATTCATATACAATAGCGAACCGAATTTATCTCTATGTGGAGACATTACATAATGACTACCCTGATTGGTAAAAAAGCCCCTGATTTTACGACCGCCGCTGTGCTTGCCAATGGCGATATTGTTGACAGTTTTAACCTCGCGGATGAAACGCGTGGTAAGCATGCCATTTTGTTTTTTTATCCGCTGGATTTCACGTTTGTCTGTCCATCTGAATTGATTGCATTGGATAATCGTATTAATGAATTTACCCAGCGCGACACTGTCGTCATGGGCATCTCTATAGATTCACAATTCACCCACAATGCTTGGCGCAAAACACCGTTGGCAGAAGGGGGTATTGGCACAATCCGTTATCCGCTGCTGGCTGACGTCAGTCACCAAATTTGTCGCGCTTATGGTGTTGAGCATCCAGTGGCGCAAGTGGCGTTGCGTGCTACCTTTATCCTTGATAAGGACGGCATTGTACGTTCGCAAATTGTGAATGATTTACCTTTGGGTCGCAATATTGATGAATTATTGCGTTTGATTGATGCCCTGCAATATCATGAAAAACACGGCGAAGTCTGTCCAGCCGGTTGGGTGAAGGGTAAGGCCGCGATTAAGCCTAATGAAAGCGGCATTGCCGATTTTCTTGCGACAGAAGGCAGCGGTTTATAATCTATAGAGCGAGTGCACCTGGATTGCCGTGTCAGCCTGCGGGCCGTGCCTTAATTGTGACGAAGCAATCCAGGGGTTCATACTTTATGACAGCCGATATTTTGTATCCCCTACCTTTTGTAATCGATACGATATGTTGCACCTAAGAGAGATGTATGAGCGAAACCTTCTTACCCTTTTCCCGCCCCTCCATCAGTGAAGCAAGCATTGCTGAAGTCGTTGAGTGTTTACGCTCCGGCTGGATTACGACAGGCCCACGCACCGCGCAATTTTCAAGCGATTTAAAAGCATTTCTGTCTGCGCCGCATGCATTGTTGTTAACTTCTGCGACAGCGGGTCTTCATCTCGCGCTGCTTGCGCTTGAGCTGCAGCCGGGGGATGAGGTCATTACCACACCACTGACGTTTGCCGCCACCCTGAATATGATCGTGTTAACCGGCGCCAAGCCGGTGTTAGTTGATATTGATCCTGCTACACGCAATATCGATGTGAATTTAATCGAAGCGGCCATAACGCCGCGCACGCGCGTTATTATGCCGGTCCATTTTGCGGGTTTACCCGTTGATCTTGATCCGCTTTTTGCTTTAGCTGAAAAATATGGTTTGCGTGTTATTGAAGATGCGGCGCATGCAATAGGTGCGGAATATCGCGGTCGTAAAATTGGCGCGATTGGCGATACGCAAGTTTTTAGTTTCCATCCCAATAAAAATATGACGACAGGCGAGGGGGGGTGTGTCACAACGCGTGACGATACATTGGCTGAAAAAATTGCGTTGTTGCGTTTTCATGGTATGGATCGTGAAGCGTGGAATCGATTTGGTAAAAGTGGCACACAAGATTATGAAATTATCATGCCAGGCTTTAAATATAATATGCTTGATTTACAGGCAGCGCTTGGCATTCATCAGTTAAAAGCGTTAGAGGGTTTTATTGAGCGCCGCACCGAATTAGCCAACCGTTATCAAGAAGTGCTGGCTGACTGGCCGCAATTTTCCTTACCACAAGAACCCGATTATGCGCATCGCCATGCGTGGCATTTGTATGTGCCATTAATTAATGATGCGGCGGCGGGGATGGATCGTGGCACTTTCATGGCGCGTATGAAAGAAAAAAATATTGGCACGGGTTTGCATTACCGCGCGGTGCATTTATATCCTTATTATCGTGAGACATTAGGTTTTAAGCCGGGCGATTTTCCACTGGCGGAATCCGTGTGTGAGCGCATTGTCAGTCTGCCATTATTTCCAGGCATGAGCGATGCGGAACAAGATCGTGTGATCGACGTCATGTATAACATGTTTAACAATGAGACTGCATAATGAAAATATTGATTTTAGGCGCCAACGGTTTTATCGGTAGCCATTTAAGTGAAGCGATTTTAACGCAAACGGATTGGGAAATTTATGCGCTTGATTTAGCAGATGACAAATTAGAAAATTGTTTGGGTCAAGCGCGCTTTCATTTTCATCGCGGTGATATGACAGTTGAGAAAAAATGGGTGCGCGAGCACATTGAAAAATGCGATGTGGTATTACCTTTAGTGGCGATCGCGACGCCAGCCGTGTATGTCAAAGAACCTTTACGTGTATTTGAGTTGGATTTCGAAGAAAATCTCGCGATTATTCGACAGTGTGTCGAATTTAATAAACGATTGATTTTCCCCTCCACTTCTGAAGTGTATGGTATGTGCCCGGATCAAGCATTTGATGAAGAAACCAGCCCGTTGGTGACCGGTCCCATTCATCGCGAACGCTGGATTTATTCAACATCTAAACAATTATTAGATCGTGTTATCTATGCATACGGCAAGCACCATGGTTTGAACTATACTTTATTCCGGCCGTTTAACTGGTATGGTCCACGGCTCGATAATGTTTTCAATCCACGCCCCGGCGGCTCACGCGTGCTGACACAATTTATTGGCAATATTTTGCGGGGTGAAAATATTACGCTGGTGAATGGTGGCGAACAAAAACGCTGCTTTATGTATGTAGAAGATGGTATGCGCGCTTTGTTGGCGATGTTACGCAATGAAGATAATCAAGCATATCAACAAATTTTCAATGTCGGTAATGCCGATGAGAATATTTCTATCCGACAATTGGCAGAAATATTGCTGCAAAAAATCAGCGGCTATGCAAAATATGCGGATGCTGTCAAAAAAGTGCAACTGGTCGATGTGGACGCAGAAAAATATTATGGTAAAGGCTATCAAGATGTGGAATTGCGCGTGCCATCATTGGTGCGCATTAAAGAAAAACTGCATTGGCAACCTGAAGTGGATATGAGCGTAGGCTTACAAAAAACGCTGGATTTTTATTTGGCGTAACGCTCGTCAATGCAGTTTTCCGCGTACGCAGTTCCCCTGCCCTATTTTTTGTATATACATGGAAGAAATATGATGCATACCGCTTTGCAATATGAGCAAAAATTCGGCGCGCATAACTATGCACCTTTACCCGTGGTGTTGACGCGCGGCGAAGGGGTTTATGTTTGGGATGACAAAGGCAATCGCTACATCGATATGATGAGTGCCTATTCTGCCGTCAGCCACGGCCATTGTCACCCAGAATTAATCGAAACCCTGACAAGCCAAGCGCATCAACTGGCGGTGACTTCGCGCGCTTTTTATACCGACAAGCTCGGCCCATTCCTCGAAAAAGCGTGTCAGTTGACCGGTCAAGCGCGCGCCTTACCGATGAATACGGGCGCAGAAGCAGTCGAAACGGCGCTCAAAGCGGCGCGTAAATGGGCTTACACGATCAAAAAAGTTGCCCCCAATCGCGCACATATCATTGCATGCGAAAATAATTTTCACGGTCGTACGATTACGATCGTCGGCATGTCATCGGAAGCACAATATCGTGATGGATTTGGCCCATTTCCGGCGGGTTTCAGCTTGATTCCTTATGGCGATGCGGCGGCCTTACGCGCCGCAATCACGCCGGATACGGCCGCATTTATTGTTGAACCGATTCAAGGCGAGGGTGGCATCATCGTGCCGCCTGCGGGTTGGTTACGCGAATGCGCTGCCATTTGTCGCGAACAAAATGTCTTATTAATTGCTGACGAAATTCAAACGGGTCTGGGTCGTACCGGTAAGCTGCTTGCGTGCGAGCATGACGGCGTTGTCCCTGATGCGCTATTGCTGGGTAAAGCGCTGGGCGGCGGTTTATTACCCGTCTCATTATTTTTAAGCCGTGATGATGTGATGAATGTCTTCACGCCGGGCGATCATGGCAGTACCTTTGGCGGTAATCCGTTGGCAGCGCATGTTGCAAGCAAAGCCTTGGATATTCTCGTACGCGATAAATTGTCGGCACGGGCGGCTGAGCTGGGTGAATATTTTCAGCACGCTTTATGTGCGATTCGTTCGCCATTAGTCACAGAAGTGCGTGGCAAAGGGTTAATGATTGGCCTGGTTATCAATCCACGTTATTATGCGGCAAGAGAAATATGTTTACGCCTCATGTCGGTGGGTGTGTTGGCCAAGGAAACCCATGGCACTATCCTGCGTTTAACGCCGCCGCTGATTATTACGCGTGAACAGATTGATACGGTGGTCGCAGCAATTACGCAGGTGCTGACTGAAGCGGCCGCGAATGTGGTGCACATACAAGGATGAAAAAATCATGAAATACAGACTGTCTATACTTTTATTGTTAGTCGCAACCAGCCAAGTGCACGCGGATGTTTTGTCCGACATACAAAAAAAAGTGGCAACGACGCAAATTCCGCTCGCAGATGCCGCGCTCATGAATCACGACTATGCTAAAGCGCTGCCCATTTATCAGCATTTTGCTGCGGCAGGTGATCCGCATGCGCAATATCAATTGGCTTGGCTTTATCAGCATGGTTTTGGCATCGCAAAAGATGCGCAGCGCGCGTTTGCTTGGTATAGCAAAGCCAGCGCCGCGCTCCCTGACGCACAATTTGCGCTGGCAACACTGTATTATTTTGGCGAAGGCGTGAGTCAAGACTTAACCGCCGCCATTACCTTTTATCAAAAAGCGGCGGCGAACGGTAATCCGCGTGCGGCATTCATGTTGGGTTGGTTGTCTGAGCAGGGTAGGGGGATGGCGGCCAATATGTCGGTAGCGGCTGATTGGTATAACAAAGCGGCCGCGCAAGGTTTTTCGCCGGCGCAATATAACCTCGGTTTGTTGTATTATAGCGGTAATGGAGTAAACAAAGATGCAGCTAAGGCGTATAATTGGATCAATCTTGCTGCGCAGAAAGGCCAATCAGGCGCAGAAAATATGCTTGGTGTAATGTATAGTAAAGGCTTAGGCGTTGCGGTCGATCCAACGCAAGCATTTACGTGGTTTCAGAAATCTGCTGCGCAGGGGCTTGCTGAAGGCCAATATAATTTAAGTGTTGCTTATTATAATGGCGCGGGTACGCCGGCTAATGCTGCTCAAGCAGCGAGCTTGATACAAAAAGCAGCGGCGCAGGGGCTTGCGCCAGCGCAATATTTATTGGGCTATTTTGCTTTTAATGGCATAGGCATGTCTGCTAGCCAACAAGTCGGGATGGATTGGTATTTAAAAGCGGTGACGCAAGGCTTGCCCGAAGCGCAGTTTGCGATGGGTTATCTCTATCATCATGGCATTGCGGTCGCCAAAGATGAAACGCAGGCATTTGCGTATTTTATGGCGGCGGCGAAGCAGGGGATGGCCAATGCAGAATACATGGTTGGCTTGTTTTATAACCAAGGGCTCGGTGTGCCGGCGGATGCTAAGGCGGCGGCAACGTGGTATTTATTGGCGGCGAAACAAGGCAGTTCAAATGCGCAATTATTGTTAGGGAGTATGTATACCCGTGGCGTGGGCGTTGTTAAGGATGACCGTAATGCGTATGCGTGGTTAAATTTAGCCTCGACTTCGAGTGATGCACAAATTCGTCAGTCAGCATTATCTTTGCGTGATGCCTTAGCGAAAACAATGACACCGGCGGCGGTGGCAGCAGCTGAGACATTGGCAAAATCTTATTATAGTCAATATCAGTCCTCTTATATAAAGTAGGGTAACTGTTGGCGATGGGGGAGTTGTCAGAGGGGGAAAAAACGGCAGGAAAGCCGTTTTTGTCGCACACAGTGCGCCCGGAGGGCGAGCCGCCAGGGAGGGAGGCGAGGCAATGCGCTATTCTCCCCCTCTGACTACGTTAATCTGCGAAGCAGTGATCACATCTCTCACACTTATCCTAAAATATATAGTAGATACTTAATATCAGCCCGGAGCCAGTGATGCAAAGTAGTTTCACAAAAATTGCCACCAGTAAATTCATTATTTTTATCGCGAGTCTTGTGAGTGTCGGTGGCATTTTATATGGTTATGACATCGGGGTGATTTCGGGTGCTTTGTTATTTGTGCAGAATGATATTCCCCTGACGCAAGGTGAAATCGGCCGAATAGTCGCTGCGGTGTTAGGTGGCAGTATTATCGGCACGTTGTTGGCCGGCCCGATTGCTGACCACTATGGTCGCCGTTCTCTATTGTTTTCAGCCGGCGGAACTTTTTTGTTAGGATTGTGTGCGATTTTATTGGCGCATGGTTTCATGACATTATGCATTGCGCGTGTTTTGTTGGGTGTGGGGGTGGGTTTTGTGTCGGTGGCGGTGCCGCTGTATGTGAGTGAAATGGTGCCGCCGCGGCACCGTGGTAAATTTGTCACACTGTTTCAGTTGTTGTTGGTGACAGGTATTATGTTGGCTTACTTGGTGGATCTTGCTTTTACACCTTCTGGCAATTGGCGCGGCATGTTTGCGGTTTTATTTATTCCTTCTTTGATTTTGTTTTTTGGAACGTTTTTTTTACCCGAAACGCCGCGCTGGTTGTTATCACGTCAGCGGACGGTAGCGGCGCGTGCCGTGCTTGATAAAATTTATCCTGGCGCCCCTTTTGCGGTGGAGCAAGAATACCAGCATATTATGTTGGGTTTAAAACAATTACAGCATGTCAGTTGGCGTAAGCTGCTGTCGCGCCAGTTATTATTGCCGACGTTTATTGCGATCATCATTGCAATTTGCAATCAATTAACGGGCATCAATTTATTTTTGCAGTATGCGCCATTGATTTTAAAAAATGCCGGCATTCATTCTAATGTTATTTCGGTGGCAGGTTCGTTAGGCTTAGGTGCTTTGAATTTGTTATTTACTCTAATTGCGATTGCGCTGATTGATAAGGTGGGTCGTCGTCCACTGCTGTTGATTGGTGTGGCAGGCGTGGTGATCAGTGAAATCTTTTTAGGGTGCGTCAATGAATTCATGCCGGCCAGTCCGCTGATGGGGATGTTGTCATTGTATGGTTTGTTGAGTTTTATTGCATTTTTTGCAATTGGACCCGGCGTGGTGGTGTGGCTGGCGATTTCAGAATTATTTCCGACTGCCATGCGTGGCAAGGGGATTGCGCTGAGTCTGTTCTTTAGCTCATTATCAGGCACGCTCTTGTCTGGTTATTTTCTGCAATTGGTGCAACATCTTGGCATGGGAAAAAGCTACTGGTTGTTTGCAACATTTGGCATCTTATACTTTTTGGTAGGCTATTTCTTTTTACCTGAAACGCGCGCCCGCTCATTGGAAGATATTCAGTCGGGTTTTTTAGTAAAAACAGCGTGTGGCGAATAGCGGTTTAATACTTTACGCGATGGCAAAAACACTAAACTGCCGAAGACTTTACAAGGCTTGATATTGTTAAGTTATTGATAATAAAGGAATTTTTTATTTTACAAGTGGGTTGTCTGTTGGTGGAGAGAAATGTGCGTATTTTAACCTCATTATTGTTGTTTTTGGTGGTATTAGTCGGTGTCAGTTTTGCCGTATTAAATCCTGGCAGTGTGACGATTCATTATTGGTGGGCACAAAAAACCTTGCCCTTATCCATGCTGACGGTGCTGGTATTTGCTGCGGGTTGTTTGTTTGGTTTGTTGATTAGCGTGTTGTTGCAAATTGGTTTGCGGGTGCGCAATTATCAACTTTCGCAACGTGTGCGGGTATTGGATAAAGAAGTGCGTAATTTACGTGCTATTCCATTGCAGGATAAGCATTAATGACTGTTTGGATTGCCTTAGTCGTTGCCATTTTAGGTTCGTGGTGGCTGGGGTATTTTTCACGCCGCCATCCGTCACCGTCTGATAACGGCGCAGGACTCCGACGTGATTATTTACGCGGTGTGAATTATTTATTAAATGAAGAACCGGATAAAGCGGTCGATGTTTTTATTAAAATGCTGGAAGTGGATGGTGATACGGTAGAAACGCATTTGGCGGTCGGTAAATTATTTCGGCGGCGTGGTGAAGTTGATCGAGCTATTCGGATTCATCAAAATTTAATTGCGCGACCTGATTTGGATAAAGCGTATCGTGATCAATCTTTATTTGAATTGGGGCAAGATTATTTGTCGGCGGGGGTGCTCGATCGCGCTGAACGTGTATTGCAAGAGAGTGTAAATGTTAAGCAATACGCGATTCCCGCGTTGAAAGCGTTACGTGATATTTATGAACGTGAAAAAGAGTGGGAAAATGCGATCCGTACCGTGGAGCGCTTAGCGCAATTAACACGTGATAATCTGAGTCCAACGATTGCGCATTATTATTGTGAATTGGCCGAAAAAGCATTGGCGGCGTTGCAACCGGGCGTGGCGATGACCGCGCTGGAACATGCGTTACAGGTGGATACGAATTGTGTGCGCGCGAGTTTATTGCATGCACGTTTATTGATGAAAGAAAATGATTATCGTGCGGCGCTCAAGCAATTAAAAAAAATCCGCCAACAAAATGCGGATTATTTATCTGAAGCCGTTGATGATTTAGCGCGATGTTATGAAGGCTTGCATGACGAAACGCATATGGTAAAGTTTTTTATGCAAATGGTGGATGAATATCCGCATGTGCCCGTTGTATTGATTTTGGCGGAGCGCATTCGTCAGCAAAAAGGAGATAAGGTGGCGCAAGACTATGTGGCGGATTACGTGCGGCGTTATCCCTCATTGCGCGGCTTACAAGTTGTGATCGATTTGCATCTATCCACCATGGCGGGGCAGGCACGTGATGATTTAATGATTTTACATAATTTGACAAAAAAATTATTGGCGGATAAACCCGATTATCGTTGCGCTGTGTGCGGGTTTGGTTGTAACTCGCTGAATTGGCAATGTCCGGGTTGTCATCGTTGGAATACCATTAAACCGTTACACTGCTTTGAAGGTATGTAACAGGGAAGAAACTGTCATGCGTAAGCTTTGACAGCGCGCTAGGCATCTGTCTAATGACTAAATATATGTTATCATCACGCGTTTTTTCCATTGCGGTATCTTTTTTGTATGTTCTCTGTTGCACCCATGATGGCTTGGACTGATCGCCACGAGCGGTATTTTTTACGGTTGATTTCGCCGCATGCCAAGCTGTATACCGAAATGGTGACGGCTGCGGCACTTTTGCATGGTGATGCCGCCGCTTTGTTGGCGTTTGACCCGAGTGAACAACCGCTGGCACTACAGCTCGGTGGCAGCGAGCCGCAACAACTGGCGGCAGCGGCGCGTTTGGGTGCGGCGGCAGGCTATCAAGAAATCAATCTTAATGTCGGCTGTCCGAGTCCGCGCGTGAGTCGTGGCCGATTTGGTGCGTGTTTGATGCAAGAGCCGCAGTTAGTTGCGGATTGTGTGGCCGCCATGCGCGCAGCTGTTGATGTGCCGGTGACGGTCAAGTGTCGCTTAGGCGTGGATGAACTAGATTCATACGCCGCGCTCGTTGACTTTATCACGACAGTGCAACGTGGCGGTTGTGATACGTTTATCGTGCATGCGCGTAAAGCTTGGTTGCAGGGTTTGAGTCCTAAGCAGAATCGGGATGTGCCGCCATTGGATTATGCGCGTGTTTATCAGTTGAAGCAGGATTTTCCGCAACTCACCTTTATCATCAATGGGGGTATTCGGACTGTGGCGGAGGTGCGCACGCATTTGCAACAGGTGGATGGTGTGATGTTAGGGCGTGAAGCTTATCATAATCCATGGATTTTAGCGGAAATTGAAGCAGAATTGTTTACTGATGCACGCGAGCTTACTCGACATGCGGTATTAATAAGCTTTTTACCGTATATTGAGGCCATGCTGGCGGCAGGCATACGTTTATCCGCCATGAGTCGGCATTTGCTGGGATTGTTTCAAGGCTTGCCGGGTAGCAGGCGGTGGCGGCGGCATATAAGTGAGCACGGGCATCGAGCCGGTGCGGGAATTGAAGTCATAATAGGGGCAATGCAATATGTATAATTTATATCATTTACTTGTAAGTCATTCAGACAGCGTCGGCTTGGTTGGCGTTGGGATATTATTATGGGCGTATTTTTTACTGAGTGCTGGACGGTTATCGTCCCATGCTTTGTCCTATCAGCTCATGAATTTCGCCGGGGCATGGCTGATTCTATTTTCGTTATTTTTCCATTGGAACTTGTCATCGGTGGTCATTGAGATTGCTTGGCTGCTGATCAGCGCCATGGGGATTGTGCGTTGTCTGTGGTTAAAGCGCAAGCTGCGATTACAGGAATAAATGTAGCTAAGCTAATAAATCGTGTTATTATCAAATAACTTTTGTATCCCCTACATAAAGCAGGGTAAATGTTGGCGATGGGGCAGTGTGCTGCGTGCTTCAGTTCTTCTACCCTATCTTTTGTAATAGATACTAACTTTTCGCGATGAGATCGTTATGGATATTGCAAACCACATCATCTATGAGCAGCCGCTGAATGAATTAATTCGGGTATGCCTGCGGCTGGAGCAATTGTTTGCTCAAGCAGATCACCAAATTCAAGACACCTCAGATCAGGGAACGCGGGCAATTGTGGTGACCATTATCAACATTTTGCAATTGCTCGAGCGGCCTGATCTTAAGGCTAAGCTCGCCAAAGAACTCGGGCATCAAATACAAATCTTGTCGCGGTTAGAGCGTAAGCCTGAAGTGGATTTACCTAAATTGGATCAATTGTTGCAACAGCTCCAAAATTTGAGCGAACAATTCATTAATAGCAGCAGTAAAATTGGCCAGCCGCTGCGGCAGGTTGAAATGCTGAATAGTCTGCGGCTACATTTATCGACGCCGGGGGGTGGGTGCAGCTTTGATATTCCAGTATATGCGTATTGGTTGAATCAAACTGAGACGGTGCGTGAAGCTACGGTGCGCCATTGGCTGGCAGAATTTGATTTAGTGCGTTTAGCCGTGAAATTAATTTTAAAATTGGTGCGGGAAGAATCTCGCTCACAAACCAAGCAAGCAAGTAATGGTTTCCATCAAGAATTATTAAATCCACAGACTAACTTGCGTTTGATACGCGTTGGTTTACCGGTGAATGCTGACGTCTATCCTGAAATTAGTTTGTCGCGACATTTTCTGAGTATCCGTTTCTATTCACCGAGTGTCAATGCGCGGCCAAGTCAGTTTCAGCAGAATGTCCCTTTTTGGTTGTCGTATTGTACGGCATGAGGCGGCAATGCAGTGTGCTGCGTACTTCAGTTCTTCTACCTTATCTTTTGTAGTAGATACGTCATTTTTATTTAGCGCCACCCTTTGCTAGCTTCAAATAAGTCTCATGTAATTTTTTGACCTGCTCGACTAAAGCTTCTTTGTCACCGACATTCATAATCACATCATTTGCGAGTTTCAGCCGTGCTTCGCGGCTGCTCTGGGCGCGTAACATGGCGGTCATTTGCTCGGCATTTAAATGATCCCGCGTTATGGTGCGGGCTTTTTGTAATTCTGGCGTCGTATCCACCACCAGCACGCGCTGAATGGTTGCGTCGCGCTCTGTTTCTGCTAAAAGTGGAATGACCGCAATGCAGTAGGGTGTCAAGCATTCGGCAATGGCTTTATGCATGGCGGTGCGTATGGCAGGGTGAAGCAACTGCTCTAACCAAAGACGCGCATCTGAATCGGAAAAAATGATGTCACGCAAAGCGGCACGATTCAAGCTGCCATCAACTTGTTTGATGCTGCTGCCGAAGTGGCTGGCAATGACCTCTAATAAATGGCTGTCGGGCGCGGTGAGTTCACGCGCCAGAACATCCATGTCGATCACGGTAGCGCCAAGATGTGCAAATAGGTTTGCGACGGTTGATTTACCGCTGCCAATGCCGCCAGTGAGTGCGACTGTGAACATACTTATATCCTTATGAATGAAATAAAGTAACGATTCAGCGGTGCGGAACGTCGATTTTATAGTAGATACCCGGCATTCCAAGGATCTGTATTTTTTGTATAAATCGAGGCAAAAATGCGTTTTAAAGCGCAGTTTACACGTAAGTAAATGAGCATTTAAAACGCATTTTTAACGAAGAGTTATCAAGAAAGACGGATCCTTGGAATGTCGGGATACGTCACCGAAATAAATAATATAGCATCAGACGCTGCAGCGTTGAACCATAGAGTAAACAGATCCAACCCGCCATTGCCAGCCATGGCCCAAACGGTAAGGGTATGCTTGTGCTGCGGCGGTGAAGAATCATTTGGCTGATACCAAATATTAACCCAGCGATGGCCGCCAGTAAAATGATAATGGGCAATTGTTGCCAACCCAATAATGCCCCCAAGCCGGCTAAAAATTTAAAATCACCTTGACCCATGCCAATTTTGCCCGTGGCCAACTTAAATAGCCCTTGAATAATGGCAAATGTGAGGTAGCCTGCCATGGCGCCGATGATGGCGGTTGGCGCATCGATAAAGACATTGAATAAGCTGGCAAATAAGCCCAGCCAAACCAGTAGTAAGGTGAGTTCATCGGGTAATAATTGATGGTCGAGATCGATAAATGTTAGGGCAATGATAATCCAGGTAAAGGCAATGGCCAATGCGGTCTGCCAGTGCCAGCCAAAATGCACAGTCACAGCGACAGACATCAGGCAACAAATTAATTCTACCAATGGGTAGCGGGGTGAAATCGGCGCGCGACAAAACGCACAGCGGCCACGCAGGATGAGATAGCTGATCAGTGGCACATTGTGCCAAGGTTTGAGGCTGTGTTTGCAAGTGGGGCAATGTGAAAATGGCCACCAGAGGTTGAAAAATGTACTGTCAGTTTCAGCGGATTTTAAGCCAAGATAGTCGCGACATTCGGTATGCCAATCGTTTTCCATCATGAGCGGTAGGCGCCAAATGACAACATTTAAAAAACTGCCGCCCATTAGGCTCAATAACGCCACTGCTAATAATAGCAAAAAACGATCTGTTGCCATGGTGTGCAGCATGTCCATTAGACGACATTCCCTAAACGAAAAATTGGCAAATACATGGCGATAACGAGTCCACCGATTAAAACACCTAATATAAGCATAATCAAGGGTTCCAGCAATTGGCTCATGAGGCTGATAAAATGGTCAACCGTTAATTCCTCATTTTCTGCGCACGTTATCAGCATGGTTTCTAGTGTGCCAGAGGCTTCGCCCGCTTGCACCATGTGGCACATAAAGGCGGGGAAGAGCGGGTTTTGTTGCATCGCTTGGTGTAGTTGACGGCCGATATTGAGGTGATGTTGCAAAGTGTAGATGGCGGCGGTGTAGCGTAGGTTGCCACAAGTGGGCGCCAGTAATGCCAGCGCTTCAGTCAGGGGGATGCCGGCTGCAAATACGGTGGCAAGCGTGCGCGTGAAGCGCGCGAGAATAATGTGGCGTAGCATGCTGCCATAAATAGGACAATGTAAGTAAAAATTGTCTAATAGCGCGCGCAAGCGTTTGGTATGACGAAAGCGTAATAGCAACGCAATTAATAATAGGATGCTGAGGCTGGCGATCAAAAAATACTGGCGTAAGCTGGCGCCGGCGGCAATGATGAAACGCGTAAAAGCAGGTAGCTCAGCATGCATGGCGAGAAATAATTCGGCAAAACGCGGTGTGATGAAAATGAGCATGATAAGCGTAATACTTGTGGCGATGATGAGTGTGATGGTGGGGTAAAATAAGGCTTGGATGAGGCGTTTTTTTTGGCGCGTGCGCGCTTCATGATGCATGGCAATGCGTCGTAATAAAATGTCGAGTGTGCCCGTTTTTTCGCCGGCTTCAATTAATTGGCATGTCATGCGGTCAAATACGTGTGGAAATTGGCGTAAACTGGCCGTGAAGCTGTTGCCAGCGGTGATGTGGGTTTTTAATGCAAGGCTGATGTGCGTGAGGCTGCGTTGGTCGGTATTGAGGCTGATGAGGTGCAAAGCGTCGCGCAAGGGTAAATTGGCGTGTATCAGCGTGGCGAGTTGCTGAAAAAATAAACGTAAAGTGGCGGCATTGAGCGTGTGCTGGCGTGAAAAAAAATGCGGAATAAAAAAAGCAAAATGGGATTTTTTCATGTGTTTACGCCAAGTATGCGTGTCAGTTCATCTGCGGTCGTCACCCCTTCAGCGACTTTTTTTTGTCCCGCTTGCTGTAAGCACACAAATCCTTCTGTTTCTGCGGTTTTTTGTAAGTGTTGCTGCGATGGAAAAGTCTGTGTGGCCGTCAGTGAGCTAATAAATTTTTCGGTTAAGGGTAATATTTCATAGAGAGCGGTGCGAGCCGCAAACCCATTTACGCATTGTGAGCAGCCTTGCGTTTTGCAATGTGGACATAATGTGCGTACTAAGCGTTGCGCAATAATCAGTTTAACGTTATTGGTAATATAGTGTGTCGCAATCCCCATAGCATGTAAGCGTGTGAGTGTGGCGATGGCATGCGGGGTGTGCAGGGTGGCCAACACCAAGTGCCCGGTTTGTGCGGCATGCATGGCAATTTCAGCTGTTTCGGCGTCGCGAATTTCTCCTATCATGATAATGTCAGGATCTTGGCGTAATAAAGCGCGCAAAACAGCGGCAAATCCTAAGCCAATACGATGGTTGATGTTGATTTGATTGATGCCGTTCAAGCGGATTTCAACGGGATCCTCTAGTGTGGTAATGTTTTTTTCAGGTTGATTGAGGTAGTTAAGTGCGGCATACAGTGTGGTTGTTTTGCCACTGCCCGTGGGGCCTGTCACTAAAATCATGCCTTGTGGTTGTTGTAGCGCGGTTTGCAATAGTGTTTGTTGGTGAGCGTCAAGGCCGATACGGTTTAATTCAGGCGGTGTGCGGCTGGTATCTAATAAGCGTAATACAATTTTTTCTCCGGTGAACAGGGGGCAGCTGCTGATGCGAATATCTATATTTTTAAAAGGAAAGCGACCATCTTGCGGCAGTCGTTGCTCAGCGATATCCAGCTTAGCCATGACTTTGAGACGCGTGATCATGCGGCGCGCCAAGCGATTGGGGATTTCTTGCAAGGTTTCCAGTACGCCCAAGCGACGATAGCGAATGCGGCAGTGATGTTCAGCAGGTTCAATATGAATGTCGGAGGCACCGATTGTTTGCGCCTGTAAGATGATGTGATCGACTAATTGCACTAAAGGCGTTGCTAAAATGGCAGCGTTATCTTCGTCTGTCTGGTTTTGCGACGATTGCGTTTCATCACTGCGATGAATGTGTTCGAGTAGACGCGAGGTTGTTGTGTGTTGCGCGGTGAAATGGGTTTGTAAGTAAAGCGTGCATTGATCATAGGCGATGACGTATGGCACGACACTGTAGCCAGTATTAAAAACAATGGCATCAAGACAAGCTTGATCGGTGGGATCAACGCAACCCACATGTACATGACCGTCACTTTTATGAAGTGGAATGAGTTGATGACGCTGCATGAAATCTACGGATAAATGAATGTCTGTTGGTGGAGGGTGGTGAGTTAAATCATAAGTGGGTAGTGAAAAAGCGGCGGCACAATGGTGCATCAAGATGTTGCCGGACAATATTTTTTCTTGCGCGAGCCAACGTAATAATGTCCGCTGCTGCGCAGCGGCATTACGTTCAGCAATGTGCAATACGTTTTCTGCCAGTGCAAGATGTTTACGTAAATAATTGGCAAATTGTATGTTGGCGGATGTGGGGTCGGGCATGTTAGTTCTCGCATAATTGGCTTTCAAGGCAGCTGCCGCTGACTGACCATATGCTGCCATTTGCGTTGGGTGTGAGAATATAGCTTGCGTTGTCTGCGATTTCTGTTGCAGTGGCAGTGATAATGCCATTGCTTACCGTGAGGTTAGCAAGGTTTTTACTGGCAGTGGGTGAGGCGGGGATGCCATGTTCGCCATTGTTCAGTTCGGTCAATGGCAAGCCTTGTTGTAGTGCCAGTGACACGGCTGTTTTGTAGGGTGCGCTGGCAGCAATGACTTCAGCAAAGCGCGCGCGTTTTGTATAGTTTTGATAGGAAGGAATGGCGATGACAGACAAAATGCCAATAATGGCAATGACGATCATCAGTTCGATTAAAGAAAAACCGGTTGAAGTGGTGGGGCGTGTAATATGGGTAGGCATAGTCATGCTCCTGAAAAAAATAGATGTATGAAATACGCTGTGTTCAGCGGCGCGGAATGTTGGATCCGACATTCCGCACCTTCGTCTTTTTTGATAACTCTTCGTTAAAAATGCGTTTTAAATGCTCATTTACGTGTATGTAAACTGCGCTTTAAAACGCATTTTTGCCTCGAT
>VFKI01000049.1 GCA_009885665.1 Gammaproteobacteria bacterium | reverse complement strand
GAAAAATCGCAGGAATACTGAAGTATTTCGAGGTTTTTCGACTGAGGAACGTTTATAGATGATGCCATGATGGGATGCAAGGTGTAAAAGTTATTTATGCGCAGAGCCTTAGGAACGTGCACGAAATAATTTAGGCAGCCGGCGACCTCACCCGTCAGCCGGCGTGACAAATGCACGGCGCACCCAATAAAATGCTAACCCCATCAACATCCATATGCCATACCCCATCCAAGTGAGTACAGGCAAATTCATCATAATATAACCGCAAAATAAAATACCTAAACTGGAAAACACAATGCCAGCGGGCATACGGAAAGGACGCGGCATATGCGGTTGCGTGCGCCGCAATAGCATCACTAAACCACAAACCGCCACAAAAGCAGCCAGTGTGCTGATATTGACGAGATCCGCAATTTGCGCAATCGGGAAAAACCCCGCAACGACCGCCATGATGATACCCATAAACCAGACTAATTGATTAGGGGAATGCGTGCGGGCATCAATCTTTAAAAAAGTTTGCGGCAATAATTGATCGCGCGCCATAGCAAGATAGACGCGCGTGGCACTGTAATACATCACTAAAATGCCCGTCGTCAAGCCGGCAATTGCCCCTAGCGCGACAAGCGTGCCGGATAAATGATAGCCCGCGCGCAATAAAACGGCGGCAACGGGTGAACTGACATTCAAGCTAGGGTAATACGCCATGCCCGTTAACAAGCCCGCAACGACAATATAAACTAAGGTACAAATCAACAAAGAACCAATGATGCCTATGGGTAAATCACGTTGTGGATTACGCGTTTCTTCAGCAGCCGTTGCCACCGCATCAAATCCAATATAAGCAAAAAAGATCAGCCCCGCGCCTTGCACTATGCCTGTTACGCCAAAAGGCATAAAAGGATGCCAATTGGCAGGATTAAAATGAAATGCTGCAATGCCAATAAACAAAGCAATAACCAATAATTTAATCGCTACAATCGCATTATTGAAACGCGCGCCCGTCTTTGTACCACGCGTCAATACCAACGCCATCATGAAAATAACAAAAACAGCCGGCAAATTGACAACACCGCCATTAAAGGGATTCGTGGTCAGCGCAACCGGTAAATGAATGCCAACGGCGGTGAGCGCGCTTTGCATATAGCCCGACCAGCCGCTTGCCACCGTTGCCGCATCCATGCCATATTCCATCAACAAATCCCAACCCACGAGCCATGCCAGCCATTCACCGACACCTTTTAAAGCATAACCGTAAGCGCCGCCACAACCGCCCATGCTGGCAGCTAACTCGGAGTACGCCAAGGCACTAAAAATACATGCCACGCCACCCAATAAAAAAGAAAGAATGATGGCGGGTCCCGCCTGCGTTGCGGAGGCAATTCCCGTTAAAACAAAAATACCTGCACCAATGATCGCGCCAACCCCTAGCAAAACGAGATCAGTGGCAGAGAGGCAGCGCGCCAAGTGGGCAGGGGAAGCAGCGTTTTTTGAAGGCATAAGTAAAATTCCAAGATCTTTATGTGATAACCGATGGAGTGGTGCACTAAATGTTGGCACTATGCGTGTTTTGCTACTTTTTTACAGCGTGCCGTATTGCTTTTATGGTGAAGTCTAAGCGGTTTTTTTATTTCAAGCGGTTCTTCAAGACTACCCATCACTTTACGTAGTGGCTTGATGACACGACGCAATTTATTACGCTCTCGTTCCGCCTGCCATAAATCATACATATTCTGCATGCCCAACCACATTTCGCTGCTTGTATTGAGATAAAGTGAAAGCCGTATCGCCATTTGTGGACTAATACCTGATTTTTCATTAATGATCTTTGATAACGTAATTCGACCTACGCCAAGCGCTGCTGCGGCCTCTGTTACTGTAAGCGCTAGACTCTTTATTAATATACGTTTAACCAATCGCCCTGGATGGGGCGGGTTATACATCAACTGTGTGTTGCTAGACATACCCATGCGCCTCTTGTTTAGTGATAGTCAAGGTAGTCGACATATATACAGAAGTCAAATATCAATTACGTATCCTCAAGAATGCGTTTCTTACGCGCTGTAGCATGTCGCTCACGTAATTCAATATCAATATATTTGTCCGTAATTGCGCTAGAACTGTGACCGGCGTCATCACGTACATGCTCACGCGGGCGATGGCGCACATCTTCCGAAATTCCCGTATGCCTAAGCCAGTGAACCGTCGCTTCCAGCAAACTGTCAGCGTCTTCCGTCATATTATCCGCTTTTAAACGTTCAATCGCCAAATCAAAACAGCCTTGTACAATCTTACGCAAATAGCTAGTAGACGTGATCGGACCCTTACCGCGCGTCTTGGGAAGCAAATCTTCCTGCTCAGCAGGCGAGGGTAGCGGCGCTAGATTAAGCGATTGACGATATCTTTTTAAGCCCGCCAGCATTTTATCGCTGACCGCAATTTGACGCTGCTTGTTACCCTTGCCCACCACATTAAACCACCACAAGCCATCTTGATCACGATAAAAGTCACACATGCGTGGCGTCCAGCGCCGAGTGGCCGCAAGCTCAGAAATGCGCAAATACATAGCATATAGCGCCGTCATCATAAATAACGTTTTTTCATGTCGATTCGGATCGGCATCCGCTAACTGTTCAGCCGTTTCTATCACATAGCCCCATTGTAAAGAAGATAAACGCCGAATTTTTTGTTTTCCTTGTTTTTTCATGAAAAAACGACTTTTCTGGCGCACGTGCTGGATAGGATTAACTTCCGTATATTCTTCCATAATCATAAAACTATAAAAGCTGCTGCATACTGTGAAAATTTCACGCAGTGCTTTCGGGGATAATGCATATTTCTTGGGATCGACTGATTTGCCGCGCCGGTGCGCCGCCTTAGAAACTGTGGCAACAAACGGACGCCACAGTGGATTGGTGGTACGCACGCCATCGATTTCAATAAAGCGCGGCACTTTGCGCGTGCCTATCCAGCTTAGCGGTGGATCTTGACAAAAGGCTAAATAATTTTCAATATCCGCGCGACGTAAATCGCGTACTGATTTTTGCGCGATTTGCCATGACCAATGCAGCAAACGTTCGGTTTCACGACGGTAGGCATTAAAGGTTGCATCATTACCATTGTAACTGAGCAAATACGCTTTTGCTTGTGCAAAATCAGCTGCGGCAAAAGACTGGGTGTAGTAAGCGCAAAGCGTTTGCTGCTTGATAAAATCAATAGTATCAAATAATGGCAAAGCTAATGGCAAAGGCGCAGTCATCATGTACCTGTTTCTAATTTATCAACTTTGGCGGCACAGATAAAATCATTTTCTGATAAACCATCGATGGCATGCGTCGTATAAGCTACTTCACAATAATTATAGCCGACCTGCATGTCCGGATGGTGTTTTTCATGATGTGCCACCCAGGCAATTGCATTAACAAACCCCATGGTGTGATAAAAATTTTTAAAGGTAAAACGTCGCGAAATTTTTTTAGCGTCGGCACTTAACTGCCATTGCGACAAATCAGCCAGCAAGGTTTCAGCCGTGAGACGCGTAAGCGCTTGCGCGCCGCCTTCGCAAGGAACACAATGTTTAGTATGTAGTTCTTTCATATGACAAGCTTCCTCTAAACCAATTAACACGCCGAATTCGGCCCTGACATATCTAAGTTCTGCGCTTCACGTACGGCTGCCATTAAATCTATTTCAACCAATTCATACATTTGCGTAAAATTATCCAGCACAAAATAAATCGGTTGAATGACATCAATACGATAGGGCGTAGTCAAGCATGTCATTAAATCAAATGGTATGCGCTGCGGTATATCACTTTCTAACGCATACACCGTTTCACTGATAGAAGAAAGAATGCCACCACCATATGCCCTTATGCCCGCTGCAGTATTGATTAGACCAAATTCAACGGTAAACCAAAACAAGCGCGCCAATAACACCCGCTCTTTTGGAGAAGCGGCTAACCCCAACTCACCATAATGCTGCATAAATGCAGCATATTTTGGCAGCGTGATTAACGGACAGTGACCAAAAATCTCATGAAATACGTCAGGTTCTTTAATATAATCCAAATCGGCCATGCGACGAATAAAAGTTGCCGCCGGAAATTTTCGATTAGCCAACAATCGAAAAAATTCCTCAAATGGAATGAGCGCAGGTACCGGCTGTAACGACCAGCCGGAAGCCTCTGTCAGGACACGTGACACTTCACGGCATTGCGGCACACGATCCGTCGGTAGGTTTAAGGTGTGTAAGCCTGCTAGGTATTCATCACAACCACGGTTTTTAATGATAGCGGTTTGACGATCATATAATGTTTGCCATACAGCATTTTCTTCGGCTGTATAAGCCGCATTACCCGCGGCATCTACAGTATGTGAAACATAGGATGAGGTATCGTATTTCATACCAATTCTCGACCAAACATAGTTTCCAGCATTTCTTGACGGCCTGAAGTAAGCTGCGGCTCTTTATCGTGCTGCAATACATGCGCTGCAATTTTTTCAAAATCCATTTTACCCGCCAGAATATCTTTGCCATAAGGCGTTTGCCACTGCTGATAACGCTGCTCAGTAAATTTTTGCAGGACACCTTTTTCCAATATTTGTGCAGCAATAATTAAACCACGCGCCAAACCATCAATGCCGCTGATATGACCATAAAACAAATCAGAAATTTCTGTGCTCTGACGACGTAATTTAGTATCTAGATTAAAACCGCCTGTGGTGAAACCACCATGCTGCAAGATTAAATACATCACCTGCGCAATTTCATCCAATCGAGTGGGGAATTGATCTGTATCCCAACCCAATTGCGGATCACCTTGGTTGGCATCGATACTGCCAAATACATTAGCCGCAAAAGCATACGCCACTTCATGCGCAAACGAATGACCCGCCAACGTTGCATGATTGGCTTCAATATTGACGCGGAATTCTTTCTCCAAACCATATTTTTGCAAGAATGCAAATACAGTCGCCGTGTCAAAATCATATTGATGTTTACTCGGTTCACACGGTTTTGGCTCGATTAACAATGTGCCTTTAAAACCAATTTTGTGTTTGTAATCCACCAGCATAGTCAAAAAACGACCCATTTGATCCATTTCTTTAGATAAATCAGTATTCAATAATGTGTCATACCCTTCACGACCCCCCCATAACACATAATTTTCACCCTGCAATTTCTGCGTCATATCAAGACAATGTTTAACTTGCGCAACAGCATGTGAGAAAATTTCTGGATTAGGATTGGTTGCTGCGCCGGCCATATAACGCTTGTGATGGGTTAAATTCGCCGTGCCCCACAATAACTTGGCGCCTGTGCGCTGCATATGACCCGCCATGAGATCGACAATTCGACTGAGGTTGTCCTGCGTTTCACGTAAATTACGACCATCCGGCGCAACATCACGATCATGAAAGGTGTAATATTTCAGTCCCAGTTTTTCAACAAATTCAAATGCTGCCGCTGCACGTAGCGTTGCTTGTTGCATCGGGTCAGTTGTCGTGTGATGCCAAGGATGCGTAAAAGTGGATTCACCAAAAATATCGCTACCACTCCAGCAAAACGTATGCCAAAAACATACACCAATACGTAAATGTTCTTCCATTGTTTTACCGAGAATTTTACGTGTTGGATCATAGTAACGATAATGTAATGCATTATCCGTATTCGCAGAAAAACGAATTGGCTCAATGTCACTAAAAAATGATTGCATAAAAACCTCAGTGAGTAAGAAGTGAGTGAGTGAAAAGTGAATGTGTGTTTTGATAAAGATTTTGGAATAATTTTTGCTTACGCTGATAAAATTCAACTTGCGCAGCATCCGGCTGAAATGTATTTTCAATTGCCGGCAACGCAAACGCACTGTCTGGATCACATGGGTGAAGCGCCAACCACGCCAGTCGCGCAGCGCCCAGCGCTGCACCGACAGAACGATGCTGACGGTAAACCAATGGACGATTCAATGTGCTGGCCAACATTTGTCCCCAAAAATGATTTTGCGCACCGCCGCCGGTGACGCTGACTTCGCCAATCGCTATATCCGCAGCTTGCATCGATGCCTGACCGTCAGCAAATGCAAATGTGACACCCTCTAAAACAGCGCGTAATAAATCGGCACGCGTCGTTTTATGTGTCATGCCGAAAAAAGCGCCCTTAGCATGTGGGTTGTTATGCGGCGTACGTTCACCTGATAAATACGGTAAAAAAATTAAATCAGGATTGGCAACCGTATGCTGCTCAACTTCCTTAAGTAAACCCGCCATATTTTTTTCTTGCCATATGTCACGACACCAATCCAAACACGCCGTTGCGCTCAAGTGCACCGACATATGATGCCAATGCATGGGCACACAATGACAAAAAGTATGTACCGCGCCGGCAGGATTAGCACGATATTTTTTACTCGATACAAAAAATACCCCAGAGGTGCCGAGTGACAAGAATGCACTGCCTTCACGGATAACATTCATGCTGATGGCGCTCGCCGCATTATCCCCCGCGCCGCCCACAATCTGGGTAGCAGGGGAGAGCCCCCAACGTTCAGCTATTTCTCGATTGAGTGTGCCAGTGACGGCATTGCCTTCCACCAGTGAGGGCATATGTGCACGCGTCAAATCGCACGCTGCTAACATGTCATCTGACCAGTCACGTTCAGCGACATTCAGCCAACTGGTTCCAGCGGCATCAGACATGTCACTGATCCTCTCGCCACATAAACGTAGCCGCAAATAATCCTTAGGTAATAAAACCTTATCAATTTGCTGGAAAATATGCGCTTCGTGCTGTGCCACCCAGCGTAATTTAGGCGCAGTAAAGCCTGGCATAATTAAATTGCCGGTAATATCAGCATATGCCGGCACCCGCTCAGCTAATTCGCGACATTCTGCAAATGCACGCCCGTCATTCCATAAAATGGCAGGCCGCAAAACGCGCTGTTGATTGTCTAATAATACTGCGCCATGCTGCTGACCCGATAAGCCAATTGCACGGATAGCGGCAAATTCACGGGGAAAATTTTCCTTTAATGTGGCAGCGGCGTTTTCTAATGCCGCCCACCAATCATGGGGATGCTGCTCTGACCATAAAGGATGTGGGCGTGAGACAGTAAGCGGTGAAGCGGCTTCTGCCAGTACTGTATGCTGCGCATTCATCAGTACGACTTTAACGCCGGATGTGCCAAGATCAATACCTAAATAACACATATTATATTAAAGTTCCTGCGTGAGGGCTGCTTGATGACTCAATTGTTGACGACCCAATTGACTGAATGCTAAACCTGTTTCGAGATGCGCTTCAATTTGTTCTAATGACACACCCTTGGTTTCTGGCACGTAATAATAAATGAATAACATGCCCAGCATACCAATTGCACCATATAGGGCAAACGTTATGCTCACGCCACACACTTGCACCAAAGTTAAAAACGTCAGCGCAACGACCATGTTGCTGCCCCAGTTACTGGCAGTGGCTAGACTGGAACCGAGGCCACGGACACGCAAAGGATAAATTTCAGAAATCATCAGCCACATGATAGGGCCTAAACTAAAAGCAAAACAAGCAATGAACACTAACATGGCGGCTAACGCCGCCCATTTCATTCCCGCCGTATGTACCCCTGGCAAAAAAACATAGCTCAAAGTAAATAAACTTAACGCCATACCTGCTAAACCCGCCAATAACAAGGGTCGACGCCCCAACGTATCAATCAATGGTAAAGCAAAAATAGTAAACAAAAAAAACACGACGCCAACACCCATCGTGGCAAGAATTGCCGTGGTCGCACTCTGAAAACCTGCCATACCAAAAATGGTCGGTGCATAATAAATAATCGTGTTAATGCCAGTGACTTGTTGCAAAATGGCAAGACCTATGCCTACCATAAGCGTGGGGCGAATCGTCGCCGAAAACAATAAACGCCAGCTACCCGCCTGATGACTTTTTTCACGACAGACACTGGCACGAATTGCATTAAACTCTCTCGTTGCCAATGCATGATCAGCGTAAATGCGTTGTAACACTTGAAGCGCAGCAGCGGGCTTGCCTGACGCCACAAACCAACGCGGACTGTCTGGCAAATAGAGCAGCCCTAATAAAAAAATAACTGCTGGTAGGGCGCCCACCGCAAACATCCAACGCCATTCACCCAGCGGGGCAAAATAATAATCAACCAGATAAGATAATAAAATGCCAACCGTAATGGCCAGCTGATTGAGCGAAACCAGCGCACCGCGATATCGGGTAGGCGAAACTTCCGAAATATAAAGTGGCGCCACATAGGATGCGACACCAATGGCTATACCGACAATGATGCGGCCGATGATAATGATGGGAATGGTAGCGCCTACGGCAGTGAGCAGGGTGCCCGCAATAAAAATAAGCGAATCCGCTAACAACAGACGCTTGCGGCCAAAACGATCGGCCAGCCGGCCGCTGCCCAATGCACCGAGCAACGCGCCAAATAATACAGCACTTACAACTAAGCCGTTGGCTTGGGGGGATAAATGGAAGCTGTCACGGATGAACAGAATGGCGCCGGATACTACGCCGGTGTCATAACCAAATAAGATGCCGGCAATAGCGGCAATAATGGCCATCACAATGAAGTAAGTGGATTTGGCTGAATTTGCGTCAGCTAAAGACATGTGTGACTCCTGTGAGTAAGAACGCTAGAAAACAAAGATAGGTAGTGAATAAGGTAAAGTCAATCAAAAAAGTCATTAAATCGTCATATTCACCCATTACCATCTATTAAAACGTTTGCGCCATAAAATGTAGAGAGCAGTGTGCTGCGTACTCAGTTCCCTTACCTTATCTTTTGTAATAGGTATAAATAAATTATGCGACATAACAATTATTCATTAAGTATTCTTGCCACCAGTGGCCTGATGATCGCTTACAGCATCGCGATGATATTGCTGCACGGTTTAGGCGATCTGCCCTTACCCACGTGGCTGCTAGGCGTGCTAAACGGCAGTAATATCATACTCGGCGTCAGCCATGGGGTAGCCGCAATGGGCTACACATTCAGGGCTGTTGACTGCCTAACAGGTGAAATTACACTGTGGCACTGGTTACGTCGTGAACAGTGGTGGCGCCGCAAACATAAAAATCCTAACGCCAAAACCAATAACGGTCAGTTCTACGGTTCAGTGATGGGGATTGGCCTCGCGTTGGCCTTCACCCTTACCATGGCGGCATGTCATGCCATTGCCCCGGGCATATCTGGAATCACTGAGTTTTTCGGTATCTTGGCAGGGTTGACCGGTTTGTGTAGCCGCACGGGTGAGATATATAACAATGCACAAAGTAAAAAAAATACATTTTTTCGTCATCCCAACATTAACTATATGCTGGGTGTGATCGGCGGCGCCAGTGTAGGCTTGATTTTAGCAATCGCAGTGACCGCAATCATCGGCGCAACATCCGCGCTCACATTTGGTGGGGCAGCGCCTGCTTGGCTGGGCGTGAGCTTTTTTTTACTCGGTACGATGGGCAGCGGTGCTTCTGCCGGTGGATACATTGGCCGTTGTTTTGATTATTTTTTAAGAAATCGCACCGTGCTACATAAAGCACCTGCCAACCGTTCACCGCGTGCAAAACGTTTACTAGATACCTGCGAAAAACGTTGGACGGTGTATGGGATCAGCTTAGGCGCAGTATTTGGCATCGCCGCTGCGGTCGCGTTGACAACGACTGGCTTTGGTGCTGTTTTAGGGGTGCCGCTTTGGTTTGGTGTAATCACGTGCCTCATGTCAGGGCCGAGCATATGGGGCGGATTAGGCAACCGTATTGGCGCTGCGTGGGATAGGCAAAAAGAGAAACCGAAAAAATCATCGAAAATAGAATTAATGTCTTTTCCTAAGTCGCCTATAGTGGATGCTTGCAGTTCAGCAAATAAAAATAAGCCATCTCTGGCCAGTGCAAGTGCGCAGTGCACCACGCGTAATATTGCAAGCAAACTCTATGCAGATGATTGTTCCAACAGTCAGAATATATGTGAAATACGGAAAGCAGCAAAGCAGGCTGTCGATATTTCTCTCGCGCCATGTCAACGCTCCGAAGACAATCAGAATATAGTTAAACCACTAAAGGCAAGCAAGCAGGCTATTGGATATGCTTCGATGTTTACTGAAAAACGCCGACATCCTAAATTAGCAGCAGCTGAGCCCGAGTTTAATGCCGTGCGGATGGTGGCAGTTTGTGCATGATTTTTGAGTTATGCAGGATAATGGCGCATTTTGGACGAGAATTCGCGTGCCGGCAAAAAGACTGATAGTACACACTATCACGCTTAGTGGCGGGCGGGCGGATACTCGTATACTTATTTAACGAAGCGTTATCAAAAAAGACGGATCCTTGGAATGTCGGATCCAATGAAAACCATATATATTG
>VFKI01000036.1 GCA_009885665.1 Gammaproteobacteria bacterium | reverse complement strand
CGAGGCAAAAATGCGTTTTAAAGCGCAGTTTACACGCAAGTAAATGAGCATTTAAAACGCATTTTTAACGAAGAGTTATCAAAAAAGACGGATCCTTGGAATGTCGGTTTTTAGCTTAATTTAGCACCATTGGTGCTGAGCCAATTCCTTATATTCAGCCAAACGCTCCCGCCACATACGCACGCGTCGCTGGCTCGCGTGCACACTGAAAAATAATATCAGTGGCATTATACTCAACCAATCTACCGAGATACATATACGCTGTAAAATCAGAAATGCGCGCCGCTTGTTGCATGTTATGCGTCACCATTAAAATAGTATAATCTTCGCGCAACTCACTGATCAAGCTTTCAATATGCCCCGTCGCAATTGGATCTAACGCAGACGTTGGCTCATCGAGCAGCAAGACTTCCGGATGCACTGCAATTGCACGCGCGATACACAAACGCTGCTGCTGCCCGCCTGACAATCCTAATCCGCTTTGTTTTAATTTATCTTTCACTTGATGCCATAAATCGGCTTTACGCAACGCCCACTCCACTCTGCCAGCTAATGCCTCGCGATCCAATTGCGCATGTAACTTCACCCCAAAAGCAACATTATTAAAAATCGACATGGGAAACGGCGTGGGTTTTTGAAATACCATGCCAACACGGCTGCGCAATTGATTTAAATCCACATGCGCATTAAGAATATCCTTATCATCTAAAAGAATTTTACCTGTTGCATGCTGGTGCGGATATAAATCATAAATGCGATTAATCGCACGCAACAACGTTGATTTTCCACAACCCGACGGGCCAATCAATGCCGTCACACGCTTTTCAAGAATATTTAAATTAATACTTTTCAGCACATGTGTCGCGCCATAATAAAAATCGACATCACGAATATGAATCTTTGTTTGCATTTCATTTTTTCCTGAGCGAGTGAAGTGGTGATTTCTGCTGAAATACAACGCGTACCCATAGATTAATCCCCAGCATCCACATCGTAATTAATAATGCACCCGTCCATGCCAATTGATGCCAATCATTATATGGACTCATGACATATTGATAAATCACCATCGGTAAATTCGCAACCGGCTGGTTCATGTTCACACTCCAAAATGGATTGTTTAATGCGGTAAACATCAATGGCGCAGTTTCACCACTAATACGTGCCAAACCCAATAATATGCCCGTCAATACGCCGGTTCGCGCCACGCGCAACGCAATCATCAAACACGTTTTCCAACGCGGCGCACCCAGTGCAACCGAGGCTTCGCGCAATGCCGTCGGCACTAATTCCAGCATATCCTCTGTGGTACGCGTAATCACCGGCAACACAATAATCGTCAGCGCAATTACACCCGCCCAACCTGAAAAATGTCCTAATGGTACGACGCATACTGCATAGACAAATAAACCAACAATAATAGAGGGCGCACTCAACATCACATCATTTATCATACGCACAGCACGCGCCAGCCGACTGTCAGCACCAAATTCCGCCAACCAACATCCGCCCAAAATACCGATGGGTGTTGCCAATACGATTGCGCAGCCTGTCAACAATAAGCTGCCTAAAATGGCATTGCCTAACCCGCCACCACTGCCAGGTGAATGCGTCGTATTAAAAAATACGCTGAAATGCAAGCCTGGCAAGCCTTGTTGAAATAAGGAAAATAATATCCACCCCAAACTAGCGCATGCTAATAGTGTCACGCTGCTTGCGATAGTCAGTTGCACTGCATTAATGACGCGACGTTTCAGGTATGGCATGCGCTGACACTCCGCAACAACCATTTTGACAGTAAAATGATGGCAAATGTAATACCAAATAATATCAAGCCTAATTCAGTCAGCGATGCACTATAAAGCGGACCCACTGCTTCAGTAAATTCATTCGCCAATACGGAGGCAATACTACTGCCTGGCATCAGTAATGAAGCAGACAAATCATGCGAATTGCCTATCACAAATGCAACAGCCATGGTCTCACCCAGCGCGCGCCCCAACCCCAACATGATGCCACCAATCGCGCCGCGCCATGCATGCGGCAACATAATATGCCGCACCACTTCCCACGATGTTGCACCCAAGGCAAATCCAGATTCTTTTAATAAATCAGGGACAATTTCAAAAACATCACGCACGACTGCGGCAATAAAAGGAATAATCATGATACTTAAAATAATGCCGGCCGTTAATACACCAATCCCCATTGGCTCACCACTGAAAAAATTTCCCAACACAGGCAAAGTGCCCACATGCGCAATCAACCATCCTTCGCCATGCGTAGCAAACCATGGCGCAAATACTAACAAACCCCACATGCCATAAATAATGCCCGGAATGCCTGCCAATAATTCAATTGCAATACGCAACGGTTGACGTAACGCCAGAGGCGCAACAACTGTCAAGAAAATAGCAATACCAATGCTAAAGGGAATAGCAATCAATAATGCGATCAGCGCCGTCAACACGGTACCTATCAACGGGCCCAATGCGCCAAATTGTTGCGTGACCGGATCCCAATTCGCGCTCACCAAAAAATGCCAACCATTGGCTTGCGCCGCGGGATGACTGGCCGACACAAGTTGTAACAAAATACCTATAAAAACTAGCAAAAGAATCAGCGCGCATGATGCAGTTACGCGCTTGAATACGTTATCCATTATGCGAGTGCTCCGTCAAATTTAAATCTTTGGGTTGGCGGGTAGCTTGCGAGGGATTGGAGGGTTTTGTTCGAAAAAAAGCAGAGGCGTACTCATAAGTACGTTGAGCATTTTTTTAGAATAAAACATTTCAAGGCCGACGCAAGATGCGTGATCATACTCGAAGATTTAAATTTTACGGAGCACTAGACCTTTAATTGTCATCTGCCAGTCAGCTTTAATTTTTTGAACGGCCAATGCAGGTAGCGGCACATAATCCAACTGCCTTGCCTGATCAGCACCATGCTGCCAGCTCCATGTAAAAAATTGCAATACCGCTTTAGTTTTTTGTGGCGCAGTGGGTTGCGCCGGCACTAAAATAAAACTAGCACCAGTAATTGGCCAACTTTGTGCGCCCGGCTCATCCGTCAAAATTTCTGCAAAATTATTTTTAGCTGTCCACGTTGCATTTTCACTGGCAGCTGAAAATGTTGCCAGTGATGGCGCAACAAATTGACCCGCGCGATTTTGCAACATAATGGGTGTCAAATTATTTTGTTTACCATAAGCATATTCGACATAACCGATTGAACCTGGAATGCGCTGCACAAACGCTGCAATACCAGCGTTCCCTTTTCCACCGATACCCACTGGCCAAGAAACGGCTGTACTGCTACCCACTTTAGTTTGCCAACTTTTATTTTCCTGCCCCAAATAATGGGTAAATAAGAACGTAGTGCCAGAACCATCAGAACGATGCACGACGGTAATCGCAATGTCCGGCAAAGCAACGTCCGGATTCAATGCTTTAATAGCTGCATCATCCCAGCGTATAATTTTTCCAAGAAAAATATTCGCCAATACACTACCCGTCAATTTTAATGCTGTGGTAATATTTGGCAAATTGATCACTGGCACCACGCCGCCAATAATCGCAGGAAACTGCACCAATTCTGCAGCCGTTAATTCATTCGTCGATAATGGCAAATCCGAAGCACCAAAATCCACGGTTTTTTGCTTGATTTCGCGAATACCCCCCCCCGAACCGACGGGTTGATAATTCAAACGCATATTTTGTTGCGCCTGCCAACTTTCAGCCCATTTAGCATAAACGGGATAAGGAAAAGTTGCGCCTGCGCCAGTAATGTCTGTCACCGTCGTCGCGGCGGCGGCCGCAGGCGGCGCATTGAATGCTAAGCATGTCGCAGCAGCGCATATCCCAAGCGCCACAACAAAACCAACAATATATTGATAACGCGCACGTTTTTTTACCGGCACACAAACAACTGATTCTGAGGAAAATAAATATTGCTGATTACCCACGCGTAAAACATCTACCGCTAACACGCTACGCACCCATTTTTCAAAACGCATACTCCACACTCCTTAATAAAAACTATACTGTGCCATAACGCGGCTATAAATAAACCGTCGTTTACTGATATCGCCATTTTCCAAACCCAACCGATAACGCAGCGATAAACCTTTATAATTTCCAGCAAAATGATACGTCGTATCAAAATCACTTTCATGGGTATTCGGCAATCTAGGTGAGGTGTAATATTTGGCATAGTCACCCGCCACTTGCCAACGTTCTGGAATAATGAAATAACTGGCCGCCAATTTCACCGCTGAACCACTGGATTTTTCAACTAATCCAGCAATCATCGTTGTGGTATACAACGGATCCGTTGCATAGCCCGTGCTATAAGGCGACAAAATATCGCCATTGTGAAAACCGCTACTACGCGCACGAATTTTGTTATATGCCAATGTTACATTGCCGCGATCTGTTTCCACGCCAAACAATACACCGCCCGCCGTACTATTCGCTGCACCATTTGTAAAAGCGGCCAATTGATTATTTCCATCACCCCACTCACGTAAAGCTTGCGCTGCCACAACCGGGCGCCAGGTATTGCTTTTGTTAAATACGTATTTTCCATCCGCATACATTAAATTCGCGCGATTAAAAAATTGATAAAACCACGCTTGCGATGTAATGGCATCTTGTTTAAATTGTGCACCTACCGCGAATGCACCTGGATTATGCTTTCTATCGTAATGACTGACAGGCGAACCCCCCTGATGATCTGAATTGTATAAATCAGTTGCAGCGAAATCATCTTCGGTACGCCCTTTAAAACGCCACACCCGCAATGCTGTCAATTTAAGCGCATCAAGCAGCTGCCAGGTTGCCACCACACCTTGATAAGTCGCTGGGATCATGCGCGAATCAGATGCACCCAACCAGGGTGTTTGAACAAATTGATCGCCAACCCGCACCAACCAAGTTGCGCGTTTAAATTGTGCATATGCCTGACCTAAAGTCGTGACGGGATAACCGGGTAAAGTATTATCAACATGCCCATGGCCGCCATTTAATCCTAAAGGTTGCGCAGTATAGAGCGTGCCACCCACTTGAAAACCTGAGAAAAACAAGGGACTTAATATGCCCAGCTCGCCGCCAAGTGAAAAAGCGCTTTGATTGGGCACACCTTTCTTGCCATAATCACGTATAAAATCATACATACGTAGCTTACCGCTGATTTGTGTATGCGCATCTTTGGAAGCATCCGTTGCTGCTGCTTGACTGACACTCGTCCAGCCTGCCATAAGAAAAAATACGAACTGGATACAACGCTTACGCATATTTATTTAACTCCGTCATTTGATTACGGAGCCATCATAGCGGGGAATTGTGACAGAATGATGACGGAATTTTGGTATTTATTATTAATTATTAATTATTAATTACAAAAGATAGGGAAGAGGAACTGAGTACGCAGCACACTGCATTGACGGGCGTCAGAGGGGGAGAATAGCGCTCTCCCCCTCTGACAACTCCCCCATCGCCAACATTTACCCTGCTTTATGTAGGGAATACGGAATTTTTGTATTTATTATTAATTATTAATTACAAAAGATAGGGAAGAGGAACTGAGTACGCAGCACACTGCATT
>VFKI01000168.1 GCA_009885665.1 Gammaproteobacteria bacterium | reverse complement strand
CGCCCAGATTTTTGTACCGATAATGGCGCGATGATTGCCTACGCCGGCTGCCAGCGATTGCTGGCAGGCGAGCGAGCGGGGTTGGCGGTGGAGGTGAAGCCGCGCTGGGCGTTGTAACGAAGGTTCACTCCGTCTTACCGCATCATCCTGCGGCTTCCCTCTACTTCAGCTAATTGCAATCGCTCGGCGAATCGCTCACTGGTTTCACCTGCTTTCGCTTCGCTCGTCTTGCTTAAAAGATTTTCTAGATCTTTTGGCTTCATGTCTTTCAGTTTTGTGGAGATTGTTTCATACCGTGTTTTATGTGTTTTTATAAAATCCTTAATTGTTTCTTCGGTGACGTCTAATTTAGCGTGATTGATCAGCTTGCCCCATGTGCTGTTTTTTTGCGGTTTGTTTTTCTTGCTTATGTTTTCCTTGTTATTAAGCAAGCCCAGCGCTGTTGGATCTGTTGCGATGAGCTTGTTCCACGCGGCTTTTTTTTGGTTGAGGTCGTTTGTCTCAGTTTCTTTCTCAAATGCCAGTTGCACCACTTCGTCATATGCTGTTTTCGGGGCAGTGAACAAGGATTCTATCGGCGCCAATTCAGCGTTTGGATAGCGTTCATAGTGCCCAGCCTTGAGATAACCGTCAATAATTATGGCGAGATTTTGATCGTTATATAAAGTTTCCTTATTGTTATTTTCTTCATCATAGCTGCGCACGCCAAAACCTAAAGGCTCGTAGACATAATAGTAAGCTGTATTCATGGTGACTGGATTGAAGCGTCCGGCGTATGGCCCGCTCGACTGCAGTTCGGTTTCTGTTGTTATATGATTCTTTCCTAAGGGCACTTTAGCCATGTTGCGCGCCATAAATTCGCGCAATACCCGACCCAGCATATAGCTTACCAGTTTACGGTCATAGTCGGTGCGCTGCGTGCGTTGCCCCATTAAGCGTAAATAAAAATCGCTAAAAGTAAACGTCTCTTCTTCATCTTTCGGTATGCCGAAAACATGTGCAGCGGCTCTGCGCAGGTCTTGCAGTCCGGCTGAGGCGTCTTTTTTGTTGAAGAGGGTATCGTCCAGCTTCTGAATGATTTCTTCTGTTCCCAATGTAAGCGTGCAATTATTCATTGCCCCAGAATTGCGTGGTTTGTTATTTTTATTGGCGTTGGCTTGATCAGGTTTTTCAAATACAGGTTGCTCAGGCATGATGATCATTCCTCAAAATGTGTAAATTGGGAGCTGGATTGTGATAGTTTAAACTAGTGCTCCGTCAAATTTAAATCTTCGGGTATGATCGCGCATCTTGCGTCGGCCTTGAAACGTTTTATTCGAAAAAAATGCTCAACGTACTAATGAGTACGCCTCCGCTTTTTTTCGAACAAAACCCTCCAATCCCTCGCAAGCTGCCCGCCAACCCAAAGATTTAAATTTGACGGAGCACTAGCCTATCGACAGACAGCGCAATTTGAAAACGAAAAAATCGTTAAAAATCAACAGCTTACTCAAATGCGCATACAGAAAGCTTTCAACAGTTTGGGTATTTTTAAGCTTAAGCGCACAACAATATCGTGTATTGTAACCGAGCTACCTTAATATATCCTTAACTACGTTAACCCTATCAACCACGCCGCTTGCCTAATTTATTTTCTGTGCCTTGCCGTAGCTTATTAATATTACTGCGATGACGATAAATCAATAACGCGCTCATCAATAACGTTATCCCTGCTAGCGGCAGTGACGCAAAATGCGCGACATAGATAGGTGCCAATAGCGCGGTGACTAATGCAGCTAGCGATGAATAGCGAAAAAGGGCGGCGACGATGCCCCAAGTGATTGCTATACAGGCACCGATCGGCCAAGCGATACCGGTCAGCGCGCCAAACGCCGTCGCGACCCCTTTGCCGCCCTGAAAACGAAAAAAGAGTGGATAAAGATGGCCAACAAAAGCGGCGATGGCAATGCCGCCCAATAATATATCGGGCGCGCCGAGCAGTCGAGCAAATGCGACCGGTAACCAACCTTTCGCAAAATCACCGAATAGCGTCAGGATAGCGGCTTTAGTGCCGCCAATCCGCATGACATTTGTCGCCCCCGGATTATTCGAACCGGTGGTGCGCGGGTCGGGTAAGCGCATGCAGCGGCAGACTAAGATGGCGGCAGAGAGGGAGCCACACAGGTAAGCGATGATAATGGCGCTGGTGGGTAAGAGGATGTGCATGGTAGGATTCCATTTAAGGTCTTTTAAAATAGTTAAAGGGGAAGTGTAACGTGGCGAGTCATCAATCGAGTGCAAGCAATCTGATCTGGATGGATATGGAAATGACCGGTCTTGAACCCGGACATGATCGTATCATTGAAATTGCTACGGTTGCCACAGATGCTAACCTCAATATTCTTGCCGAAGGTCCGATGCTGGTCATCCATCAAGCGGATAGTTTGCTCGCCGAAATGGATAATTGGAATACCCGCCATCATACGGCGTCGGGTCTCGTTGATCGCGTACGTGCGAGTCAAGTGACGGAAGAAGATGCGGCGAGCCAAACGCTGGCATTTATGCGTCAATATGTGCCTGCGGGTAAAACGCCGTTATGTGGCAACAGCGTGCATCAAGATAGGCGATTTTTACGGCGTTACATGCCGCAGATCGATCAATATTTTCATTATCGTTTACTCGATGTCAGTACGTTAAAAGAATTAGCACTGCGCTGGGCGCCGCGCGTGTATAGCGGATTGCAAAAAGAATCCAAGCATTTAGCGCGCGATGATATTTTAGAATCCATTGCAGAATTGAAGTATTATCGCGAACATTTATTTAAAGTATAGGTAAAAACTTATGCATTCTATTGCAGATTATTGGCTTTGGTTAGTTTTCGGTGCATTTTTTGTGCCTATCCTCGTGTTGGATTTATGGATTGGCGGGGGTCGTGATAAAACGGGCGTATTGACACCGCGTGCGGCGCTGGGTTGGACGATGGTGTGGGTATTCGCGGCGCTTAGTTTCTGTTTTTTGTTATGGCAGCATGTGCAGGGCGTGCAGGGCAGTGTGATTGCCCACCAAAAAGCGCTGGAATTTTTATTGGGATACGCCATTGAAAAATCGCTATCCATTGACAATATGTTTGTCATTTTGATGATTTTTCAGTTTTTTTCGATTCCATTGCAGTATCAACGCCGGGTGTTGCTATGGGGGGTATTAGGCGCCATTGTCATGCGTTTTATAATGATTTTTGCAGGCATTTGGCTGGTTAATTCCTTGCACTGGATCTTGTATGTGTTTGCACTCTTTTTATTATGGAGTGGTGTCAAAATGTGGTTTGCCACAGAGGGCGTCGTTAATCTGCGTGAGTCGCGTATCGTGCAATTTATACGGCGGTATGTGCGTGTGACCGACAAATTGCATGGCGAGAAATTTTTTGTGGCGCGTAAAGTGACGCCCTTGTTTTTAGCATTGATCATGGTGGAAATAAGCGATTTAATTTTTGCATTGGACAGTGTGCCAGCTGTTTTTTCTGTTACGCTCGATCCATTTATTGTTTTAACCTCTAATGTTTTTGCGATCTTGGGTTTGCGGGCGCTTTATTTTTTACTGGCACATGCCGCCGTACGCTTTCCTGCACTTAAATATGCTGTTGCGTTTATTTTAATGTTAACGGGCGCAAAAATGTTGCTGGCGCATTGGCTGGTATTGCCGCCAGGGCTGATGCTGTTAGGGGTGGTGGGTGTTTTTGCCGTGGCGATAGGGTGGGGTGTTTGGCGAAAAAACGGCACGAAGTAAAGACGTCAATTTGTGCCTATTCGCTTAAGGTCGGTGAACAGTTAACTGAAATGGTATAGCTTGCCTGCCAATACAACATACACTGGCCAGCCGCGCAATTCACGTCCGGCAAATGCACTCCAGCGACATTTAGTGGCGAGCTGTAATTCGTCAACGCTACGCAGTGTATGGGTATCGACAAAGACTAAATCTTCATGCGGCGTCAAATTAAAAATTTTCTGCGGATTATCGTGTGTCAAACGAATGACATCGGTCAGTGTCAATAAGCCGGCATGACACGCGGTTAATAATAATGGCAAGGTCGTTTCAATGCCGGGCATGCCCGATGGACAGCTGCCATATGCTTGGCTTTTTTCATCAATTGTATGCGGCGCATGGTCTGAGCCGATGGTGTCGATTACGCCGTCGCGAATGGCGGCAAATAATGCATCACGATCTGTCTGTGTGCGCAACGGTGGGTTGACAACGGCTTTGCCACCCAACGCGGCATAATTGTCAGTATCTAAAAATAAATGATGCGGCGTCGTTTCGGCAAATACCGGTAACCCTGCTTGTTTAGCGGCATGGATGAGCGCCAATTCGGCCGCTGTGCTGGTATGTAAAATATATAATTTTGTGCCATAAATACGCGTGAGCGCAATGGCCTTTTCTACCGCACGTACCGCCACTTCGGTGTTGCGAATGTGTGAATGACTGGCATACGTCAAGTTAGCGGTGAATTGTTGTTTGCGTGCTTTTAATAACTGTTCATCTTCAGCGTGCACGGCAACCAGTAGGTCAAGGCTGGCGGCAATGGCAAATATAGCATGTAAAGATTCATCATCGTCAATGACTAAATTTCCCGTGCTGCACCCCATAAACACTTTAATGCCAATCACTTGATCTTTGACTTTATGGATTTCACTGAAGTGATTTTTGTCCGCGCCAAAAAACAATTGATAATGTAAAGGAATATCCGCTTGCTGTAATTGGCTATCGATAAGTCGCTTTTTATCGGCTAATAATTCAGCGGTCATGGTGGGCGGAATCGTATTTGGCATATCAAATACCGTGGTATAGCCACCGCGAATCGCAGCCAGCGCGGCGCTACACCAGTTTTCTTTATGTTCTAGTCCAGGCGTACGAAAATGAACGTGTGGATCAATCAAGCCGGGCAAGGCAGTCAGCGCGTTGGCATCGATGATATGATCTTCAGCACTCGCCACCGTCAGGGTATGGCGCGTACCATTTGGCAATAACGCATTTTTAAATGTCAGCATAACGATATCTCAGTTCGACATCATCACGATCAAATTGTTTTTCACAAAAATGACAGCGTAAGGTGATTTTTTTGCCTTCATCAGTTAAATAAAACAATGTATTGATCGGTTCGTTTTGCGTGATACACATTGCATTAGGGCAAACAAATACCGCAGCAATGCTATCGGGTAAGTGCGCGCTGATTTTTTTTACGACTTGAAAGTCTTTAATTAAATTGATCGTTGCGCTCGGGGCAAACGCGGTGATGCGATCGACATCTTGATCTGCCAATAAATGCTTTTCAATTTTAATGAGGTCTTTGCGTTTTTTATGTGTACTCTTTAAATTCATGCCGACCATGACGCTATACTTTTTTTCCGCCAGTGACAGTAATTGAATGATGCGCGTCGCTTGGCCGGGCGGGATATGGTCAATCACCGTGCCATTTTCAATCGCTGAAACGGATAAGGTTTTTTTATGTAGGGTTGCATTATTCATAAAGCGCCTCATTTAAAATTAACGAGAGCAATGCTTGGCGGACATAGAGCCCATTATTGGCTTGCTGGAACCAATAGGCATAAGGGGAATCATCGAATGCGGCGGGCAATTCTTGCTGACGCGGTAATGGATGTAAAATCTTAAAGTTGGGTTTGACTTTTTTTAATAAATCCGCTTGCAACACAATATTGGCAACGCCTTGTGCTTCGGCGGCGATGCGTTCGCGTTGGATGCGTGTCATATATAGAATATCAATGTGATCCATCACTTCACTTAATTGCTGATGAAATGAGAAGCGCACGCCGCGTTTTTTTAACGTGTCACATAGTGTTTCGGGTAAAGTCAGCGCGGGTGGGGCAATCAGATACAAGCGCACATCATACAAGGCGCAGAGATCTAAGAAAGAGTGCATCGCGCGCGCATGTTTTAAATCGCCGCATAAAGCAATGTTTAAGCCATCTAGTTTATCTTGGCATTCGGCAATAGTGAAAAAATCGGTTAACGCTTGCGAAGGATGTTGGTTGGCACCATCGCCCGCATTGATGACGGGTATATTCACGCAATCCGCGGCAAGTGTTGCCGCACCTTCATTTGGATGGCGCAATACAATCAAGTCTGCGTAGCCTTCTAGCATACGCATGGTATCGCTCAGCGATTCCCCTTTTTGAATGGATAGATTTTGTGCGTCAGAAAAACCAATCACATTTGCGCCGAGCCGCATGGCGGCCGCTTCAAATGACAGGCGCGTGCGTGTTGAGGGTTCGAAAAAACAGGTGGCAATTATTTTATCGGTTAATTGACATTGTGCAGTGCCTTCTTTATATGTTTTGGCCGTTTGCAAAATAGCTTCGACTTGATCGCGGTTAAGGGCGCGTGTTGAAATCAAATCTTGGCCGTAAAAATGGTTAACGTTCATGTGTGATTATCTCGACTGATGCGTGATGTGCTTGGTTTGTTTGGTTTGTTTCGTGACCGAATTCATTCAGTGCAAATACGGGCAAATTTTTGTGTTTGATGTTAATGAGACATTGCAACATCAATTGTGCACGCTGCACATTGGTAATCAATGGAATATGATGATCAATGGCCATGCGGCGAATGGTGTAGCCGTCTGTTTCAGTGCGTGGTTTAGTGCTCGTTGGAATATTAATGATGAGATCGACTTCGCGTTTGGCAATTAATTGCCGAATATTAGGTTCGCTGTTATGACTGGTTTTATATACAAATAAACTGGCCACGCCATTTTTAAATAAAAATGAATGGGTGCCTTCAGTGCTATAAAGACGCCAGCCCATCGCTTCAAGGGTTTTTAAGCCTGGCAATAATTTTGCTTTCCACGGATCTGCTACAGAAATTAAAATACGATCGCGTGGAATATCTGCTTCAGTTGCCAACCAAGCGCGCCAAAAAGCATCTTCTAAGTTTTCGCCCAGACACGCGACTTCACCGGTGGATGCCATTTCAACATGGGCAACTGGATCGGCACCTTTTAAGCGTTGATAAGAAAATTGCGGCGCTTTAACGCCGACGTAATCTAATTCAAGTGTTTCGTAAGGGCCGGGTGTCGGTAGACCTAACATGACGCGCGTCGAAATTTCAATGAAATTGTGTTGCGTCACTTTTGAGACAAACGGCAGCGAACGCGAAGCGCGCAAATTACATTCAATCACTTTGATTTGATTGTTTTTAGCAATGAATTGAATGTTAAATGGGCCGGTAATATTCAAAGCTTTGACGATTTGGCGGGTAATTTTTTTGGTGCGGCGAATGGTTTCTAGATATAAGTTTTGCGGCGGTAATACCAATGTGGCATCGCCGGAATGCACGCCGGCATTTTCAATGTGCTCATTAATGGCCTCAATAACAATGTCACCCTGCCGTGCGACGCCATCGACTTCTAATTCTTTAGCATCTTGAATAAACTTTGAAATCACCACGGGATGGTCAGGCGAAACATCGGCAGCTTGTTGTAAATAATGCTGCAAGCCATGTTCATCGTGTACCACATTCATCGCTGCGCCCGATAAAATATACGACGGGCGAATCAATACGGGATAACTGACGTCTTTAGCAAATGCTTTGGCGTTTGCTAAGCTGGTCACGGATTGCCATTGCGGTTGGTCAATGTCTAAATCATGTAACAAAGCGGAAAATTTTTGACGATCTTCGGCGCGATCAATATCGTTTGCTGCGGTGCCAAGTAAAGGATAGCCGGCTTGTGCCAGTGGCAAAGCAAGATTGTTAGCAATTTGACCGCCAACTGATACGATGATGCCAGTGGGTTGTTCGATGTCGGCAATATCTTGCACGCGTTCAAACGTTAATTGTTCGAAGTATAAGCGATCTGAAACGTCGTAATCGGTGGAAACCGTTTCTGGATTGGAATTGATAATGACAGCTTTTTTGCCATTAGCGCGCAAAGTACGTGCGGTATTAACGGCACACCAATCAAATTCTACCGATGAGCCAATTGCATAAGGACCGGAACCCAATATAAGTATGGGTTTGGTTGCCAGGGCGTCGACATCATGTTCGCTGCCATGATACGTGAGATAAAGATAATTCGTCGTTGCAGCAAATTCGCCAGCCAGCGTATCAATTTGTTTGACCACCGGTGTGATATTGGCGGCGAGACGTTGGGCGCGAATGGCCGCAGGGGTTTGTTTGCTTAATTGTGCCAGCGCAAGATCAGAAAAACCAAATTGCTTGGCGCGGTGGAGTGTTTCATTATCCAATTTTTTATCGCGTAAATCATTTTCCAATTGCGCGATGGCATGAATATGATATAAAAACCAACTATCAATATGGCTTAAGCGCTGCGCTTCTGTCAGCGTGCCACCCGCTAAGAAATATTGATATAAAGCAAATAAGCGGCGATCGGTGGGATGTAGAATTTCATCAGTGGGATTATTAATCGTTTGCGGGTAATCGGTTAAGCAGGATGCACCAATATTCAACATGCCAACCGCTTTTTGCAAAGCTTCCGGAAAAGAGCGGCCAATGCCCATGACTTCACCGACACTTTTCATTTCAGTGCCAATGTGACGACCGGCACTTTTTAATTTTTGTGTATCCCAGCGTGGAATCTTAATCACGAGATAATCGAGTGCGGGTTCAAAGCAGGCACAGGTTTGTTGCGTGACGCTATTTTTTATTTCATGTAATTGCCAACCGAGACTTAAATACGTTGCGACATAGGCGAGGGGATAGCCGGTGGCTTTAGACGCTAATGCACTCGAGCGCGATAAGCGCGCATTCACTTCAATAACACGATAATCGCCATTTTCAGGGTTGATAGCAAATTGAATATTGCATTCGCCGATGATGCCAAAATGATTGGCAACTTTGATGGCAATATTCCGTAATAATTGATGTTCGCTATTGGTAAGCGTTTGCGCAGGTGCAACGACGATGCTCTCACCCGTATGCACGCCCATCGGATCCATGTTTTCCATATTGCAAATGGTGAGCGTGGTGTTATTGCGGTCACGCACAATTTCATATTCAAATTCTTTCCAACCCGTTAAATATTCTTCTATCAGAATTTGCGGGCTACCGGTAAAGCATTCGCGCGCACGTTCTGCGAGCATGGCGGCATCGGTAATTTTGCCGGAACCCAATCCGCCGAGTGAAAAGCCGGAACGCAACATGACGGGATAACCAATTGTTTGCGCGGCAGCCTGTGCTTCGGCAAGCGTGGTGGCGCCAATGCTGGTGGGTGTTTTGACATCGATGGTGGTTAATGCATCGCGGAATAAATCACGGTCTTCGGTTTGGCGTATGACGTCGACAGGTGTGCCGAGTACGGTGACATTATTTTTTTTCAATATACCGGCAGCATCGAGTGCAAGCCCTAAATTCAATGCAGTTTGTCCGCCAAATCCCAATAAAATGGCATCCGGTTGTTCTTTTTCAATGATGCGGGTCACAATGGCAAGCGTCAGGGGTTGCAGATATACTTTATCTGCCATTTCGGGATCAGTTTGTACGGTAGCAATATTGGGGTTGATTAATACGGTTTGTAACCCTTCAGCACGTAACGCTTTTAATGCTTGTGAGCCGGAATAATCAAATTCGCCCGCTTGACCGATACGTAAACCACCAGAACCTAAAATGAGGACTTTTTTTCCTTTAAATCGCATGGGTTTTCTCGATTGTTTGATAAAATTTATGGAATAACCATTCAGTGTCGCGTGGGCCGGGTGCGGATTCTGGGTGAAATTGTACGGCACAAAAAGGCAATTCGCGATGCGTAATGCCTTCGATACTTTGGTCATTCAAATTGCGAAACCAGACTTGCCAGTCAGCCGGTAAAGTACTTTCGTCTACGGCATAACTGTGATTTTGCGAAGTCAGATAGCAACGACCTGTCTGTAAATCAATACAGGGTTGATTTTGTGAGCGATGGCCAAAGCCGAGTTTGTAGGTTTTTGCACCGACAGCCAGTGCCAATAATTGTGTGCCGAGGCAAATGCCGAAGATGGGTTTGTGGCGAGGTAATATTTTTTGAATAATTTTAATGGTTTTTTGACAATGGGTGGGGTCGCCAGGTCCATTGGAAATAAACACGCCATCAAAGGGTTCATCACTGAAATCATAATCCCATGGCACGCGCTTGACGGTGACGGGGAGTTGCGTCAATTCGCGTAAAATATTTTCTTTCATGCCGCAATCAATGGCGATAATGATTTTTTCACCTTTACCATATGTCATCGGTTCCTTGATGCTGACCTGCGACACAAAATGCTGCGTGGCAAAGTCTTCATACTGACTGGGCGCGGTTGCGGCATGGCTCAGTGCGCCGGGAATGACGCCTGCGGTGCGTAAGCGGCGCGTGATGGCGCGCGTATCGACGCCAGTGAGCAGGGGGATATTTTCAGCCGTTAACCATTCAAGTAAGCTGCGTTGCGCGCTGTGGCTAGAATAATGTTGCGCTAATTGTGAAATAACCAGGCCACGCACTTGGATGCGCGGCGATTCCCATTGGTCGGGCGTCGGTACGCCATAGTTACCAATGAGCGGATAAGTGAAAACTAAAATTTGGCCAGCATAAGAGGGGTCAGT